>DATFYX010000086.1 GCA_035314825.1 Candidatus Eremiobacteraceae bacterium | reverse complement strand
CAGCCGGCTCACAAGCTTCGCGACCTCGAGCACCGTGTACTCGCGAGGATTTCCCAGGTTTATCACTTCGCCCAGCGCGCGCTCCGACGTCGCCGCTTTGAACAGACCGTCGACCAGATCGCTGACATAGCAGAACGACCGCGTCTGAGAACCATCTCCGTAGATGCTCATCGCTTGGCCGTGAAGCGCCTGATCCACGAACGCGGGGATCACGCGCCCGTCATGCGCGCGCATGCGCGGCCCGTATGTGTTGAAGATGCGCACGATCGTCGCGCGCAGTCCACGCGAGCGGATGTACGCCATCACGAGCGCCTCGCCAAAGCGCTTCGATTCGTCATACGGCGAGCGCGGGCCGATCGGATTGACATTGCCCCAATAGCTCTCGCGCTGCGGATGTTCGAGCGGATCGCCATACGTCTCGGAGGTGGATGCGAACAGCAGCCGGGCCTTGCACTGCATGGCGGCGCGCGCGCATGCATCGGTGCCGGCTGAGTTCGCGTTCATCGTCTCAAGCGGATGGGCGGCGTAGTCCACCGGGCTGGCCGGCGAGGCGAGATGCGCGATCAGATCGGGGCGTGCCGGTGCCAGCACGCCGTCTGCAAAGCCGGGTGCAGTGACATCGCCTTCGACGAACTGAAACGAGCTATTGCGTCGCGCGTGTTCGAGATTGGTGCGGTCGCCGGTGAGAAGGTTGTCCACTCCGACAACATCCCAACCCTCTTGGATCAGTCGATCGACGAAGTGCGAGCCGACGAAGCCGGCGGCGCCCGTCACCATCGCTCTCATCAGGCTCTCTGCCGGCCCTTTCGGCCGCGGCCGACGCCGATGTGCGTGAACCCTTGGTCCGCGAGCTGCGCCGGATCGTAGATGTTGCGCGCGTCGACGATCACGCGTCCGCGCATGCGCGCGCGCATCACCGAGAAATCGAGCTGCTTGTACTCGTTCCAGTCAGTGGCGACGACGACGGCGTCGGCATCTCGCACCGCATCTTGCCACGAAGCGGCGTAGTCGACCGATGCGCCGAGCGCGGCGCGAGCTTGCCCGACTGCTGCGGGATCGTGCACGCGTACTTCACAGCCGGCGTTGACGAGGGCGCTCGCAAGCGCCACAGCGGGCGATTCGCGGACGTCATCCGTTTCCGGCTTGAACGCGAGGCCGAGCACGGCGACGGCGCGCCCATCCAGTCCGTTGAGCGCTTGACCGAGCCGCTCCACGATCAGTCCGATCTGCCCGCGGTTGACGTCAAGGGCGGCGGCGAGCATATGCGCATCGATGCCGTGCGACGCGGCCAGATCGTGGAGCGCGCGCGCGTCTTTCGGGATGCACGAGCCTCCGAAGCCCAGTCCGGCGCGCAGGTATGTCTCGCCGATGCGCGAGTCGCTGCCGACACCTGCGACGATGTCTTCGATATCAGCTCCGACCTCGTCGCAGATCTGCGCGATCTCGTTGACATAGGACAGCTTGAGCGCCAAGAACGCGTTGGCTGCGAGCTTTATCAGTTCTGCAGCGCGTTCGTCCACGACGATGATGCGCGCATCGAGCGGCTTGTACAGCTCGCGCATGACCGCTTCGGCGCGCGCATCCGACGAGCCGATGACGATGCGGTCGGGATCCATGAAATCGGAGATAGCCGAACCCTCGCGCAAGAACTCAGGATTGGAGACCACGGTGACGTCGAAAGCTGCGGTCTTGGTCTGCTCGATGATCTCCCTGACCAGGCCGGCCGTCTCGACCGGCACCGTCGATTTGTTGACCACGATCTTCGGTCCGTCGAGCGCGCGCGCGATGGAGGCTGCCGCCGCACGAACCGCGCTGACATCCAGTCCGCCGTTCGCGCTGGCGGGCGTGCCGACGGCGACGAAGATCACATCGCGGCCGCGAACGGCTTTGGTGATGTCGGCGCTGAACTCAAGCCGGCCTGCGTGGCGGTTGCGTTCGACGAGTTCTGCGAGGCCCGGCTCGAAGACGGGAAGGCGGCCACCGGTGAGCGTCTCGATGCGCGCGGCGTCCACGTCGACGCACATCACTGAGTTGCCGAGCTCGGCAAGACACGCGCCGGTCACCAGGCCGACATACCCGGAACCGATGACGCCGATCGTGTGCATGGCGACGGCTTTAGCGCGCCGCGCGTCCAACCCTGGCTGGCGCGTCAGCGCGGCGTCGTGTCGAGCAGGCTTTCGTACAGCGCCACGTATGCGGCGCCGATCGACGTCCAATCATGGCGCGACTCGACTGACGCGCGCGCGGCCAGGCCAAGCGCCTGCGCGCGAACGCGATCAGAAGCGAGCTGCTCGATCGCCGCAGCGAATCTCTCCGCATCGCCGAGCGGCGCTAGTAGGCCGGTGCGGCCGTCCTCGATCAGCGCTCGAGCGCCGGCGTTGGCTGTCGAGATGCACGGCATGCCCGTCGCCATGGCTTCGAGCAGCGACATGCCGAAACTCTCGGACCACGACATGCTTACCAGCGCGTCAGCGGCCGCGTATTGCGCGCGCAGCGCGTTCTCGTCCAAGAATCCGGCGAATTGCACCGCATCGCCCAGGTCCAAATCGTCGCGCAGCGCGATCAGGTTCGCGCGTTGCGGGCCGTCCCCGGCGAGGATCAGACGCACCTCAGCGCGTGTTCGCGCGAGTGCGACCGCGCGCAGCAGCAGATCGATCCCCTTGCGCTGCACGAAATACGAAGCGGACAGCAGCGTGAACGGAGTTGTGCGAGCGGAGCGGTCGACCACGTCGAAACGGCGGTAGTCGATGCCGGCCGGGATAACGGTGATCGGCGATCGTATCCCGCGCGCCTGCAGATAGGCTCTTGTCTCATCGGTGATCGCCACCACTGCGTGTGCCGCGTTGAGGCAGCGGTCGGACAGGCGGTGTGTCAGCGCACCGATCAATCGGCGGCGGCGTGCACCGCGCATCGCCTGGACGGGCGCGTCGAACTCGCGGCGATACAGCGACCCGATGTCCTCAGCGGTGCCGCCAAGCATTTCATCGTGCGGCATCTGCACCGGACCGATCACGATGCGCGTGCGCGCCGGCACGCCCAGCGGCGTGTGGCGGAATAGGATGAGCGGGTTGAACGTGATCGGCGAGAAGGGCAGGACATGGTGGAGGATGTCGGGCACGTCGCGCCGCGTGATCGCGAGAGCGCTGCGCCAGTAGCCCGACATGAACGCTGCCGCCGTGCCCACCGAGAACAAATGCTGGCGGGCGACCGGCAGCACCTCGTGAACGGCGACGTTCGGGCCGAACGAGCCGTTGCGCAGCTCGCCGAGGACGACGTCGGCAGCGCACACGCGCGGCGCGACGTGCGCGATGATCTGGTAGGGCCAGCAAAATTCGCTGCCGCCGACGTCTGCGCCCGTGAAATAGTGCGCCGGCGCGAAGAGAACGCGCGCGTCACTCGCCCGCACGGCGCGCTCCTGGATCGAACATGATGCATGCGATCAGACCGAGCGCTGCGAGCAGCGAGAGGATCTCGCCTAACGCCAACTGGCGATCGACCGAGTACTCGAAGGTCACGCCGGCAGCATCAGGCGGCAGATCTGCAGCTGCGAAGTCGCCGAGGCTGCGCGAAGGCGCGCGGGCCGCGCGAGCATCGGGTGCTGGAGCCGTCGACCAGAGCGGCGACGCCGACATAGGCCCTGCGAGCGTGCCCGAGACTCGCCCCGATCCGGCCAGCATTGCTGGAAACTGACGGACGGTCTGCAACGGAAGAGTCGTAAAGGTGTCGTGTGCGCCGTCCGCCGCGACCGCAGCGGCCAGCGGTATGAGGATGGAGATTGTTCGAGTCGGCCGCGCGCGCGCCAATGCAGCCGGGTCGATCAAGCCGTGATAACTGGCCGGCACAAAAGCGGACGATTCGATGCTGATGTCCGCGGGTGGGCTCGCGCGCACACGAACGGTGCGCGGAACGTCTTCGGCCGGCAGCATGACGTGATAGTCACCCGGGCGCGAAACTCCTCGGATCTCGTAGCCGAACGCTCTGTCCTGCGTCCTCAGTAAGAGGTAGGGACGCGCCGCGCCGACGCGCCTGACCCGGATACCGACGTCGACGTACCCGGTCCAATCCGGTACATCCAGCAGGGCGCCGTACGGATCGACGACGACAGCGCCTTCTCGTTCGGGCACGAGGCCGTCCAGGCGAAGCGCGCCTTTCGACGCGAACAAAGTATCGCGCGGCGGACGCGCCGCGACGAGCGCTGGATCGCGCGCACCGCGGACGCCTGACGGCACGGGGACGAGCCATGCACCGGAAACGGCGCCGCGCGCCGTCATGCGGACGGGAGCTCTCAGGACGGGCCCTGCCGACACACCGTCGCGCACGGACGGGATCTGCAGAGCATTGACGCGCAGGCCTGCCAGCGCCGGGTCGGCGGAAAAGCGCATCACCCCGCCGACTTTGAACACGCTCAGCGCAGGGCCGTCGAACAGCGGCACGCCGAACGCGCCGAGCGCCGCGTAGGTCCGGATGGTCCGATACGCGACGTACGTGGGCGGATAGGCGAGCGATGCGCTCTCGTTGCGCAGCACCACCACATAGCCGATGCCCAGCGAGCGCAGCGCTCGCGCGAGCCGTTGGCTGTCGGACAACGAGCTGACACCATCGACGGCGATCTGCGCGAACCAGAGCGCGTCGATTGCCGGGTGCCGATCATCGGGCGGTATGAATCGATCCGGAATGGGTGTCCACAGCACGCGCGACGGAATCGGATCGGCGCTCAGGGTCTGCGCGAGGAGCGTTTCATCGGCAGCGGGTTGCTTGGGCCAATAGAGCTGCGTCTGCGCACCGGTGAAGATCGGTCGCGACGGCCACAGCGCGAGCACGATGAATGCGGCGACGGCCACCGCCTGCATCCAGCGCCGCGGCATCCATGCGACGATAGCGGCCGCGCCGGTGCCGAATGCGAGCGCGTAGCCCGGCAGCATCAAGACGGTGAACTTCGACGGGTCGCGGAACAGATGCACATACCACGTGTGCATGAAAAGCCAGACGTACACTGGACCGAACCAGGTGAGCGTGCCGGCCACAAACACCGCTCCGGCCGCGACAAGCGCGAGCATGACGCCGGCGCGCGGCCGCTGCTCCGGATCGCGCAGCATCACCCAGAATCCGACCACCACGGGTACGAGGAAGATCGCGAACTTCCAGCGCCACGTGTGCACGGCGTTGTCGTACCACAGCGGATGGTCGAAGGTGAGCGCTTGCGCGAGCGAGGTGAAGCTCAGGCGCGAAAGCCAACCGGCATCGCCGAAGTCCGATGGCGGCGAGAACTGCAAGTGGGAGGCCAGCGTCGGGATAAGTGTATACAACAGCAGCAGCGCGAGCGCCCCGCCGATCGCCGCTCCGCGCGCAAGCTGTCCGGCCAGCGAATCGCGTCGCAGCTCGATCGCGCACAGCGGGATCGCGGCCGTACACGCGAGCAGCGCGATCCGCACGTCGCACACGAATGCCAATCCCAGACACAGCGCCGCCAGCGCGGCGTCGCGTGCGCGGCCACCGGGCCGGACCGCGCGAACGCACGCTGCAAGCGCGATCGCCGACCACGCAGCGGACTCGGCAACGGTCATCTGCCCGCGTCCGATGATGACGTCGACATAGGCGTTGCAAGCGTAGAACGCCCCGGCCAACCAGCTCGCCAACACGCTAGTCACGTAGGTACGCGCGAAGATGTAACCGCCGGCCGCGAGCAACACGATGGTGGGGAACATCACGACGAGGCGGACCGCGAGGCCTGGCGAGGCGCCCAGGCGTGCGATTAACGCCATGAGGCTGATCATCGGATAGAAGTTGATCGAATCGCGATTGTCGGCGCCCAGATTCATGGTGAGGTCGAACACGCTGGGCGATGGGAACAACGCATGCAGCTGCGCCGCGGAGTACACCCGCCAATCCTGATCGGTGATCACACCGGGCAAGAACCAACGCCAGTGGATGGCCAAGACGACTGCGGCAAGCAGGGCAAGCGCCAGCGCGTCGGCGCGCCGGAGCGCGAACAGCCTCATGCCGCCGCTCGAGCGCGCAGCGCACCACCCGCCAGAGCTGCCGCGATGCAAAGCCAGGCGACAACCGCAAGCGTCCAGGCTGCCACAAGCCCTCCAACTCTTCCGTCGGAGATCGCGACGTCGCTCTCATCGCCGGCCGGCACGAGCCACCCGTTGGCATAACCGTCGACGCGGACATGGAGAAGATCGCGGCCGCCGGCCCGCGCACGCAGCGCCGGATCGAATTGCGTGTCGACGACGAGCATGCGATCGCTGCCGAGCGAGAGCGCCCGCGTCTGCACGGTTGGATCGCGCAACGCCGGCCCGAACAACGCGAAGCTGCCGCCTTCGACGCAGTCAAACGATTCTTCGCACAACGCGAGTTTGTACCGGGCGGCGCGGCGGTCGTAGACAAACCTCGCCGAGGGGCTCACCTGGATGTGCGCAAGTGCCGGCGCAGCGACGATGCTGGCGCCGCCTGCAAGCTCGACGAACGCAACGCCCGTGCCGCCGAAAAGGCTCGCCGTGACCGGCCCGTCGTGGGGGTCGACGAAGCGGCGGTCATCGAGTGGCGGCTCAATCTCAGACTCGTGTACGCCGAGCGCGCGCGCGTCGCGCGCGAAGACGAAGTCGTGCCCGCCGCCCAATGACGTCAATCCGTCGAGCCAATCGTCGGGCACGATGTCGACGTTGTCGATCGTGCGGTGCGCTGCGGGCACCGCATCGATCTGCTCGAGCGAATCGGTGGGGCTCGAGTAGACGCGCGTCGCGCGCAAAGCGCCTGCGCACATCGGCGATCTCAGTGGCCCCACCGGCGACACAGCCTCAGCGGAGCGCGCAAGGTCAAGCCGCTGCCAGATATAGCGCACGCGCATCGCGCGCAGGAGCGGCCCCGCGCACCCGAGCGGCAGCATACGCGCGACGGCTACCGGCCCGGTCGGGAAGTACTCCTCGACGATCGGATGAGCGCCCGCGCGGCCGAAGAACGGATCGAATCCGCCTGCGTCGCGCGCAGTGGCCTTCAGGAAGCGGCCGTTGGGCACGGGCCAGATCCGGTCGTCGCCCGGCATCGCAGCCAATGCATCGAATGCGGTGACGTGCGGGCGCAGGTCGCTGGCACCGAGCACCGTGTCGTACCGGGCTAAGCAGCCGACCGCGATCACGAGCAACGTCGCGCCCCAGACTGCGAACCGGACGAATGTGATACCGGTGGCACGCGCGGCGCCGATGACGTAGGCGACGGCCAGCAGCGCGATCAGGTCGTATAGCTCGCGGAAGACGGTGGCAGCCGGAACGTTCAGGAAGATATTGTCTGCCACGCTTTTCCATGGTAGATGATAGGAGCACACGACGGCGAGGATGGATGCCGCGCCCGCTGCGGCGATCCAGCCGGCTCGCCGCGAACCGGGGCGCACGAAAAGCCCAAGCCATGCCAGCGCGGCGAACGCGTAGCAGGCGACGGCGGCGGCGTGATGGAGGCCGATGGTCGCGAGCGCGTAGGATTGCGTGAAGTAGCCATCAAGTCGCAGCGCGAGCCGAAGCGGCGGACTTTGGATCAGTTCCCATGGACTGCGCGCCAAGAACTGGCCGTACACATCCGCACCCAACGCGTTGTGCAGCTCGAGGGCCAGCGGCGCTTGCGTGGCGGCGGCCAGCAGGCCAGCCGCGCACGCCGCAAGTGCGCCTCGCAGACCTGCGAGTACCGCGCCGGCCGCGATAAGTGCGACCAACGACACCGCGAATATCTGCAACTGAGGCGCTATCAGCGCGAGCGGTAGCGCGACTGCGCCGGCCGTGAACAGAATATTGCGATCCCGCGCTGACGTGATCGCCCACAATGCGAAGGGCAGTGCCGCATAGGCGAGCCAGACCGTCACCTGTCCGCTGACGATCTTATTGAACGCATATGGGCCGGCCGCGTAGGCTAATCCGATGAGGACTGCGCTCGCGCGATCGGCGCCGCAGAGCCGCGCTAGCGCTGCGGCCCCCACCGCCGCTGCGATGGTCGTCCAGAGAAGGAAGAACTTGAGAGCCGCGCTGCTGCCGAGAAGCGGCGCCGGAAGCGCCGCAAGGAAAAGCGCCGGATAGGCCGCCACATCGGTGTTCGGGCCGCCGAGCGAATCGAGCCGCGAGAAGCTTGTCCGCGAATGGAACAGATCGACGATCTGTGCGGCCACGGGCGACCACGCCCAATCGTGCGCGAAGTTCGGCGTGCCCGGGGAATAGAGAAACGACCGGTACGCGATCGCACAGAACACCGCGGCGGCTGCCGCGACCGCCAGAAGCTCACGTGAGCGAAGCATCAACGAATGGTCCGCGAAGGTTCCGACGCCTGCGTTCCGTCGTCCGCGGGCGGTTGCGGGAGATGCCACACGCCCTCGTTGAGAACCACGCCGGAATCACCCTCGACGAATTGGTGCGACATGATGGCGAGCAGCGCATCTGTCGCCGCATCCCATGAAAAGGTCGCGGCGCGCTCGACGGCGCCGCACGTCAGCGCTTCCCGGCGCTTTGTGTCGGTCAGGATGGCGGCAAGTGCGTCCGCAAGATCCTCGACCAGCGTGCCATGGTCCGGCACGATGATACCGCTGACGCCGTCGACGATCGCCTCGCGCAAACCTGGGACGTCGAACGCCACGGCGGGCGTGCCGCAGGCGTTGGCCTCGATCACCGAGATGCCCCATCCTTCCACCAACGATGCGGTCGCAAAGACCCACGCTTGCTGCAGCAGCTCGCGCTTGTGATCTTCGTCGACAAAGCCTTCGAAAGTCACCGATCCGCTCAGCTCCAGTTCGTCAGCGAGGGCGCGAAGCCGCGCCGCATCCTCTCCCCGCCCGGCGATCCGCAACTGCGCCCCTGGCACTTGTGCACGGAGGCGCGCAAACGCGCGCATGAGCAGATCGATACGCTTATACGGCTTCAGGCGGCCGAGATAGAGGATCGTGGGCTGAGCCGCCTTGGTCCCGGGCTGTAGAAGGTGGTCCACGCCGCTCGGTACCACGAAGATGGGGCGGCGCGTCAGGCGCAAGCGTTGCATCTCGTCGCGCGTGTTCTCCGAGATCGTGACGAACGTGACGTGGCGATAGACGAAGGGCATCACGCGGGTCTCGATCCACGCCATCAGCCACGACAGCGGCGGTCGCAGCTGCGTCAAGAAGACCTCGCGATGCACGTGGTACATCACGCACAGTTTCGCCTTCAACGAGAACATCGGCGAGAAGAACGGGATGCCGTTCTCGGAATCGATGATGAGGTCGAAGCGGTCGATGCAGGAGCGCAGATACTCGAGCGGCACCGCGAGGTACACGGTGAGCGCATTGCCGGTGCGCGTGATGGAGACGCCGTCGATGACCTCGTGACGCGGCGCGCCAGGGAACCCAGACGTGAGCCAGGCGACGGTTTGACCGCGTGCAACCAGGCGCCGAGCGATCTCATGCAGATAAAGCTCTGCTCCGCCTGCTTGCGGGTGGCGGATGTCGCGCCAGTTCAGGATCAGTATCCGCAAATGGTCGCGCATACGCAGCGGCTTTGTGGGCACGACGCGGTCGAGCCACGGCACGAACGGATGAAATGGAGAGTGGCGCAAGCGCAGGCGCACAAGCGCTGCGAGCATGAGCATCGAGCTCGGCACGACGCGCAAGCTTGAGCCCGTCCGGTCTTCCCAGACGGTCGGCATCTCGACGATGCGTCGACGCGACTGCGACAGCAGTAAGAGCAGATCGACGTCAAACGCGAAATTCGCCGTCTCGAGGCGATGGAGGATCGGGCGCAGTGCGTCTGCGCGGAACACCTTGGCGCCGCACTGCGTGTCGGAAAACGGCAGGCCGAACATCACGCGTACGAGCGCGTTGAACGTCCGGCTCGCGAAACGCCGCAGGCGGGTCTGCGGCACCCGCACCACCGACGCTTCGAGCCAGCGCGATCCGATCACCCCGTCAGCGTCGCCCAGCGCTTCGCACAGCCGGCGCATCTCCGTCGCCGACGTCGAACCGTCGGCGTCGACAAACCCGACGATCGGCGCGCGCGCGACCATCATACCGGCGCGCACCGCGCCGCCCTTTCCCACGGCCAGCGGCAGCGCGATGAGACGGACGTCGCCGCGGCCGTCGCACGCCGCGCGAACCCGTTCCTGCGTCGCATCCGTGCAGCCGTTGAGCACGACGATCAGCTCGGAGTCCTGGAATGACCCGAGATAATCGCTCACGACCGGTCCGATGCGGTCCTGCTCGTTATGCGCCGGAATGATGATTGAGTAGCGCGGGAGTGCCTCACTCATGGATGCTGCTGTCTCGCCGCTGGCCTTCCGGTATCCCTGCAATCAACGTATAGGTCGCAGTGGCGCATCCCGCCAGCAGCACGTAAGTCCCCGCGCTGGCGAGCGGAAGCGCGGCTACGTCATAGAGTCCTTGCGATGCCTCGTACAGAGCAAAGCCGGCGCAGACCAAGATGCCGCCGACGGTGATCGCGCTTCGCGTTAGCGCGTCGTCGCACCGCAGCCAGATGGCACCCGCCAGCGCCGCGACGAACGCTGCTACAGTTTGCGCTGCTTGCATCGCGCCGCTCTCATGGCCGGCCCCTAACGCGCGCACGGCGACGAGCGCGACAAGAGCAAGCGCAGTGAGAGCGATCAGGCCGGCGACCGCGCGCATCAGCTCCGTCGCTTCCACAGCAGAGATAGAAGATAGATCGTCAGCAGGGTGGCGCTCACGATTGAGATGCTCTGGCCGGCGACCGCGAGCCTGCGCGGCGCATACTCGATGTCCACAGTCCCGGGCCGGTCGACGTAATAGGCGTTGAACACGTCGTCGGCGGGCAAGTGGAGCAACGCTCCGCCCCGCGCGCGCGCGACCCACCCGGCGTCGTAACCCTGGCGGAACACGATCCATGCCGGCGCTGACGGTACCTCGGCGCGATAATGCAGACCCTCGAGCTGTGCAAAGGTGACGGGAATTGAGCGGACGTGCAACAGCGTCGGGGTCGCGAGCAATAGGCCGGATGCGCGCGGCGGCAACGGGGCATCACTTGTGCGGATGACGTGCGCTCCAGGCGTGAGCTTGCGCCCCGCATCGTAGATCCGGTCGTCGATGCGGATCTCCGGGGTTTGCGCGTGGTCGCGCGGACGGTAGGTGCACGTGCCCGCCTGAAGGGGCGACGCCGCGCTCAATCGCGTGACGACTTGCGCGACCTCATCAGGTCGTTGCGGGGGGGCGATGCCGACCAGGTATGAAGGCGTCTGCGCGAGCTCGTCCGCGCGCGCAAGGTCAACACCGGCGATCTCCCGCGCTCCCATGAGCAGCATGGGAGCGCGCGCTGTCCATCGACTGCCCGGCACAGCGAAGTCCAACGCCGAAGCCGGCAGCGCCGCGCACGCAGCGACGAGCCGGCCAGCGGGGGCCGCAATGCGAACGTTGTTTTCGAAGACGACGTCTGACTTGAGCGCGCTTCGCTCGATGTCTAGCGAGAGATGAAGCGACTCGTGCGCGCCGGCAGGCGCAACTGCGAGCGCGATGCCGGTCAGTATGAAATCGTCGGCCGGCGCCGGATGCGGATACGCGATCATCAACGATGAGGCATTGGGACGCGCGCGGGCGGCGTCAGTCTGCCCTGCCGCGTTTTCGAGCGCGATGTACGATTGGACATCGACGGTACGGGTCTGCGGCTCGATCGGCAGGACGACGCATGATACCTCGCCTTGTCCGTCGCGGAGAACGAGGCCGATCCACGAGGGGGCGGGTCCATCAAGTTTCCGCCACTCAAGCAGCGGTTTGCCGAACAGTGGCGCCTCGAATGGCGGCCGGATCAGCGCGCCAGCCGGCGCGCCGCATGGCGTGCGTGAGGATGCGCTCGCTCCTACGGAGATATTGGCGTCAAGCAGCGGAACGCGGGCGATCGGCGACGCGGCGCCTATGGGGAAGGGCGACAGCTCCACAGGTTCGGTCACGGTGAAGCTCTCGCGTGCCAGGGTCGGCTGCAACGAGTCGAAGATCGGTGCCGGCCACTCACCGGCGATCGCCGGCGCGCCGCCCAGCTCGACGTCGCCACCGGTGGTCGTGATCGCCACACGACCTCGATAGACGATTTGATCGCCCGTGTCGGCATGTGCGACGGTGCTGCCGTCGAGCGTCGCGCTGAGCAGCTGCGTACCGATGTCCGGGTGGCTGATGGTCAATCTGATGTCATGCCATTGCTGGTCGCGCAGCGGCAGCTGCGATACCGCCAGTACCGTCGGCTTCCCATAACGATATCGCACGAGGCGCGCGTCGCGGGCCCATTCGAGAGCATACCCATCTGCACAACCCATTCCCGTCCACTGGTCCTCGGCACAGTAGATCGTCAGCGAAAATCGCGAGACGCCGCCGGACGGTTTGACGCGCGTGGAGAGCGTCACCACCGATGAAGGACCGGCCGCGGGCTGCGCGATCATGCTGTCGCTCGGGAAAAAACCTCGAGCGGCTGAAAGCGTGAGCCCGCCATCCGCCGCACGTTCGGCGCCGACGAGGCCGATATCGGTCGCACCATACGCGAGCACGGCAAGCGCGTCACCTCCGTACCATAGATGCGACGAGGTGCGTGCGCCGGGCGTCGAGTCGCCTAGGTCGACGTCAACGACGTCCGGCGGCGGGCTAGCGGAAGAGGAAAGGGTCAATGTCGGCGCGTCAAGCGCGCCCTCCGGAAGCGCTGCGTTCTTGAAGTGCCGCAGGTCGGCCGGCGAGGCATCGCGCATGAGAATCGCGGCGCTAGACCCCGTCACCAGCGGGAGCGGATCTTTCACGCGGTACACGTCGATGCCGCCGAACTTGCGGTCGAACGCGAGCCACGGCAAGCGGTCGAGCGAGGTCGCGACATGGGCGCGCGGCGTCCAGCCGGCGGCGAATGCCTGGTCGTCGATTCTCTCGTCCGGAACGACGAAATACCCGACGTCTAGATCGCGCATGAGCCAGCCTGAATACGGCTGCTCGATCCAGCCTAGCCCCCACGTGTTGTCTTCATTATTGTTGGTGTAATAGTAGAGCGGACCGGGAAGGTCGGCCAGCGCTTCGACAATCGGATGCTCGCGCGTTCGCACGTGAAACGTCGCGCGTCGCGGCATCCATACGACGCGTGAGAAGCGCGTATCGTTGGTGATATATTCTATGAGCTCGGTATACTCGGGTGGAACGTCGCGCGCGCGGATCGCCCCGCCGATCTGGCGCGAGAAAGCATAGCCGTGCGCGGCGAGGACCAGCGCGATCGCGGCGATTGGAAAGACGCGCGCGAAGCGCGGGAAGACGCCTCCGAGCAGGACCGTCGCGTAGCCGATCAGCGCCGCCTCCGCGAAGACGATGACGCCAGCGAATTTGCTTGGGTCGCGGAAGCCGTACATGCCGGGCACGTGCCGGAATATCCACGTGCTTAGCTCTGAGAACGGTGGGCGTGCGCCTTTCATGAGCATGGCGAACAGCAACGCCATGCCGGTAAGCCCCACGACCCACGGTCGCCGAGGACGCAGCAATATCGGCATGAGCGCAAGCGCGAACAAGACGATATACGGAAGCACCGGCGGGTAGGCGGTCCCATAGCCGGGCATCTTCCATTGATGGTACAGCGTCAGCGCTTCGGGCAGCGTGAAATAGCTGAGCACGTCGAACCAGCCGCGCGCATCAAATCCTGGGGGCAGCTTCGGCTCGAGCTTGTGGTAGTATAGCGAGGGAAGCACCCACGCCGCATGCACGAACAGGACGGCCGCGACGATCGATCCACCTATGCCCGCCAACGACGGCAATGCGCGCAGGTGCTGGAGCGCGAGATAGCCGGCTCCCATCATGAGCCCGACGAGCACGGCGACGTATGCGATTCTAAGATCGTACGCCAACATCGCTCCGAAGACGGCGATCATACCGGCGACGCGGGGAGGCGTGACCCCACGCATGAGTTTGATGAAGAGCAAGGCGAACACCGGCAGCAGGCCGGCCGCGACGAATATCGACACCTGGCCGAGCCCCAAGATGCGCAGGCCGTAGCCGTTGAAGATCGAGAAGGCGCTCGCGACGATCGCCGCGGTTCTGCTGTGCGTCAGCTCAAGCGTGAGCGCGTACGTTCCCGCGAGGCAGATGATGAACGCCGGCACGAAATAGACGGCGCGCTCGAAAACTTCGAATGGGATGTGCGCGAGCGAGGCGAGCCCGCACAGTACATCCAGTAGGAAGCCCGGCAGTGACGCGGCGGAACTAAAGCCGACGCCGTTGTATGCGATCCAGCCCTCGCGCATAGGCCAAAAGTCTGCCATCGTCTGCGGTGCGAGATATGGCCAGTCCGCGAAGGCGATCGTCCGCAGCGAGAACAGCCAGTCTCGGAATATCCAAGCCGCGGGTATGAGGACGAGCGACCACAAGAGAACCAGGTACCAGTCGATACGGCGCACGGACCGATGGGTTCGTGTCGGCGCACATCGAATACTCTCGGCGCTTTGCGGCACTGTATGAATATCAGTATCTTGATCCCGGCGCGCGACGAGGCCGCCAACATCGGCCCTCTGCTCGAGTCGCTGCTCGCAGCGGACCTTGGCGTGCACGCATTGACCGAAATAGTAGTCTACGACGATATGTCGACCGATCAAACGGCGACCATCGTCGAGGAGATCGCTACCCGTGCGCCCAGGGTTCGGGTCATCCGCGGCACCATGCGGGTCGGCTGCGCCGGCGCAGTCACACATCTGCTGAAGGCCGCACGGGGCGACGCGATACTGCGCATCAACGCGGATGTGCGCGTCTGCGACGGCGCAATCCGGCTCTTAGCCGATGCGATCGAGAGCGGGGCGTCCCTAGCGGTCGGCGCACAAGAGCCGCTGCTCAGGCGAATCACCGTGCCGGCACTGGCATCGTCCTTCGCCTTTGCCGTCATCGAGCGGCTCAAGGCCGGCGAGTATCTCCGCCACTATGCGGTAGGACATCTCCTCGCTTTCGCCCGCGACACGATTGCCGACGCCGAGCTTCCACCCGAGATCATCAACGATGACCATTACCTCGCGATGCACATCTTCCGCAAAGGAGGGACGATCGTGTACGTCCCCGAGGCCCGCTGTCAGCTCAACCCCGCTACGACGTTTGCCGACTACTGGCGCGTCTCGCGGCGCGTGCTCGAGGGAGAACGCCAACTACGGCGCGGCTACGGGGTCGAGGCGACTCCCTTCCACGTACTCGCAAGCGCCGTCTTGGCGACCGCGGCGCGCAAGCCCGCGCGCGCCGCGTGCTGGGCCCTGATGTATACGATTTCGAGCAGCCTGCCTAGCCCGGTCCGGAATTCGGCGTGGGAGACCGTTCGGTCGACCAAGACGCGGATCGCGTGATGTCCTCTCCGCGCACCGTGCGCTTCCCAGTGAGAAGCCCGAGTGTCAGACCGGCCGCATACGCCGCATGATGGATGATAAGGCCCAACGGAGTCAATAGCCGTACCCGCCAATCGTCCGACGGCGTGCTCCCCAGCAGCGCGAGCGCCGTGTACGCGCACGCCGCTGCGCCAAGCGCCACTGCGACCGGCACTCCGGAGAAGGGCAGCAGCGCAAAGCCGAGCACGCCGGCCAGAAACGCGAACGGGCCGGCAAAGGCGAGCCGCCTCGAGCGCGAGTCCTTGGCGCGTATGAAACAGCCGCGCGAGCGTCCGACGTTGTAGATCTGCCACGCGTGCGCCGGCCACAACGGCCGGCGGTAGTGAAAGACGAAAAGGCGCGGGTCGTAGCGCAGCAAACCGCCTCGATCGGCAAGCCGCGCGCACAGCGTCGTATCCTCACCGCCGTACCAGTTCGTCGCCCACCCGCCGACGGACGTGAGCCACGGCCGGCGCACGAACATATCATAGGCGGGAAAATCGTCGCAGTCGCGCGCGGCTTCCAATACGAATCGGAAGCGCAAGGGACCGCTACCCGCGGGTGACCCAAGCACGGCCGAGCTCACTCGTTCCCAAAAGGTCTGATCGTCGGGCATCAACCCAGGGCCGCCGGCCCCTGCTGCATCCGGGTGTTGATCCAATACGGCGGCGGCTTCATCGAGCCACTGCGGTGGAGGATACGCGTCATCGTCGAGATAGGCGTAGACGCCGGCATCAGGGCACGCGAGAGTCGCGAGGTCGCGCTTGGCGCCCGGACCGGTCAGTCCGCCGGCGCCGGTGACGACGTTGATGAAATGCTGATCGTGCGGAAGCTCAAGCGGGTCGTCGGAGACCACGCAGATAGTGCGCGGCTCGTACGTCAATCGCGAGCACGCTTCCAGACATCGCGCTAGGCGTTCGTGATACCGCGCCACGGGTATCACGACCACGAACCGTTGTGTGGTCAAATCGTCGGCCGTTCCCCCGGCTTTGCCCCAGGCGCGTAGTTATGTCGCAACGCGACACCGCCCTGCGCGGTAGGCAGGCGCCGCCGCGGGTCCGAACCCTGACGGTCATGGCAGTCGCGAAGGTTGCGGAGCCTTCTCAGAGCTTTCTAAACAGACCGTCGGCCCACGTCACGGCGTCGACCCTTGCCGTCATGCTCGCGACGCTTGCCAGCATGCTCCTCGGCTTCGCGCGCGAGGTCGTCAACGCGAAGTACTTCGGCGAGGCGTGGGAGTACGACGCGTTCATCGTCGCGGCCATCATCCCCACCTTGGTGTTCGGCGTTTTCAACGGTGCGCTGGTAAGCGCGCTGGTGCCCGTCTTCAGCGATTACTTCGCCTCGAAGCGCGAAGGCGAAGCGTGGCGGCTCTCAAGCACCGTCATCAACGTGCTGCTCATCCTACTGGTCGCTTGCGCTGCGCTCGGGTGGCTCGCGGCCCCGTGGATCGTCAAGCTCGTCGCGAACGGTTTCTCGCCCGATCATGCGGCCGTGACGGTCCGCATGACGCGCATCTTGATGCCGACGATCATCGCGACGTCGATCGCCGGCGTGCTCCAGGCGGTGCTCAACGCACAGCAGCGCTATCGAGCAGCGGCGCTCCAAGGTATTGCGCTCAACGTATTGACGATTCTCGGGGTGCTGCTGTTCTTCAACCAGTACGGCATCTACGCGCTGGTCTTCGGCACCGCCGCGGGAATCGTTGCCCAGCTGCTCGTGCAAGTGCCGAGCTTCTTGCGGCGCAACCGCTACCTGCCGGTCATCGATCTCAAACACCCGGGCATCAGCGCGCTGTTCGTGATCTTAGGGCCGATCATCGTCGGCTCCGCCGTCGGCCAAGTGAACCTGCTGGTCGACAAGTACTTCGGCTCGCACCTGCCGGCCGGCGCGATCGCCGCGATGAACTACGCCACCAAACTCGTCGGCTTCCCGCAGCAGTTGTTCGCCGTGGCGATCGCAACGGTCATCTTCCCGATCCTGTCGGCGCAGTTCGCGACGCGCGAGACCGCCGCGCTGCGCCAAACCGCATCGACCGGCTTGCGCATGACCGCGCTCATCACGATCCCCGCGGCGGCTGGACTCATCGTGCTCGCGCAGCCGATCCTGAGCGTGCTCTTCGAGCGCGGCGCGTTCACCTATGGAGACGTCGTGCGCACCGCCGGCGCGCTGCAATACTACGCGGTCGGCCTCCTCGGCATCGCCGCGAGCATCGTGCTCACGCGCTGCTTTTTCGCGATGCGCGACTCGCGCACGCCCGTGATCGTGGCGATCGGCGTGATGGCGCAAAACGTCGTGCTCTCGGCACTGCTGGTCGGGCCCTATGGCGTCAATGGTCTGGCGGCCTCGAACTCGATGTCGTCGTTGACCGAGGCTCTTGTGCTGTTCTGGCTGCTGCATCGCCGCATCGGACCCGTCGACGAAGGCGGCGACCTCATCGGCTCATGCATCCTGCGCGTCGGCATCGCATCGGGCGCGATGGCCGCCGCGGCCTGGCTCGTGCACCGGCTGCTCTGGCACGATGCCGGCACGCTGTTCCAGCACGCGACGACGCTCGCCGTCGCCATCCTGGTCGGCGGCGTCGTCTTCCTCGCTGTCGGCACCGCGCTGCGCGTCCGCGAACTCGCGATGCTGCTCGCGATGGGTGCTGAATACGTCGAGCGGCGCGCTGCGTCTGCCGCTGCGCAGCGGTGAGCGCGCCGAACCTCTCCATATGAAGATAGCCGTCATCGGTGCGCCCGGGCAGTTCGGCAGCGATCTGGTGCGGCTCGCTCGCGAGCGCCGACTTGGGGTCATCGCGCTATCACACCAGGACTGCGACGTGCGCGACCGCGCTTCGCTCGACCGTGCGCTGGCGGACATCGGCCCGGGTGACGCCGTCGTCAACACCGCGGCCATGAACAAGACCGAAGATTGCGAGCTGCTGCCGGCAGCGACCGTCGAGGTGAACGTGCACGGCGCATACCATGCGGCATTGGCGGCCGCCGCCCGCGGCGCGACACCGGTGTACATCAGCACCGACTACGTCTTCGACGGCACCAAGAAGACCCCGTACGTCGAAAGCGACCCGACGTTGCCGCTCTCCGTCTATGGGTCGAGCAAGGCCGCCGGCGAAGCGCTGGTGCGCCTCAACAAACAGCACTACATCATGCGCGTGAGCAGCCTGTTCGGTGTCGCAGGCAACCGCGGCAAAGGCGGTAACTTCGTCGAGACGATGTTGGTGCAGGGCCAGCGCGGCGAGAGCCCGCGCGTCGTCGATGACATCGTCTCGTCGCCGACCTCCACCGCAGACGCCGCTGCTTTGCTGCTCGACCTCTTGGAACGGAAGGCGCCCACCGGCACCTATCATCTTTCCAACGAGGGTGCGGTTTCGTGGCGCGAGTTCGCCGACGAGATCTTCGCGCAATGCCGCATGCGGGTGCGTGCGGAGCCGATCCGGATCAAGGATCTGCCGATGGGTGTGCGCCGGCCCGCCTACTCGGCGATGACCAGCGAGAAACTCGGCGCGCTTGGCCTCAAGGCGCGGCCGTGGCGCGAAGCGCTGAGCGATTACTTGAAAGCGAAGGGCCATGTCAAGTAGGCCGCGGCGCTGGACCGAGACGCTCGACGGCATCCGCTGGTTGCCCCGGCTCATCGACAAGGCGCGTATGGCGCAGCGCGGAGAGCTCGGAGCGTATTTGTTCGGCCACTCGCCGGTCGACATCGGCATGTTGCGCAGACTGGGGCTGACGACAAGCCAGTTCGCCGATATCGTCGCTGCGAATCCGGACGACGCCGGCGTGCTTGAGGAGTTGCGGCAGCGCGGCTTTGACGAAGAGCGATTACAGCGGTGGTCGAGACTACTTCCGGCGCGTCATCCGTGGATCATCGGGCTGATCGATCGCGACGAGGATTACGTGGCGCACGGGCCGTGGTTCGTGCTCATCGCTCCGTTCAGAGCGACCGAAGGCTTTTGGATGGGCTTGGTCCGTCGAGTGATGAAGGCGCCCTAGCGCCGACGGCCGCATCGAGCGGCACCACATCCCAGATCGAGCGCTCGCCCGCGTGCGTGGACAGGATCTCCTCGAGCAGCGTCATCCATTTGATGTTGTAGTAGCGCGGATGCGCCAGCTCCGAAGGATCCTGCAGCGGCAACGCCTTGAGCATGCGCTCGATCGACTCGAGCACGGTCACGTGCGGCGTGAAACCCAGCTTCTCCGTGAGCTTGCCGTTGGCGCAGCGGTAGTCGCGGTTGATCTTCGGCAGCGGCGCGTCCTCGAGCCGAACGGTCTTATCGTGCAGCAAGAGCGAGCCGGCCACCAGCATCGCGAGCTGGCGGATCTGGAAATTGCCATGTACGACGTTGAAGATCTGGCCGCCGACGTCCGCAGGGTCAGCGCTAAGGCAGAGCACGTGCGCTCGTGCGACATCCGTGATGTCGACGAGCGGCCGCCACATCCAGCCGCCGCCGTGCAGGAACAGCGTTCCTCGCAAGAGCGCGTCCTTGATGAACGTATTGACGACCAGGTCGAGGCGCATGCGCGGGCTGTAGCCGTACACCGTGCCTTGGCGCAAGATGGCGGGGGCGAAATCCGCGTCGGCGATGCTCAGCAGCGACTGTTCTGCCGCGAATTTGGACAGCGAGTATGCACCGCGCGGCTTGACCGGCGCGGTCTCGTCGAATAGGCCGTCTCCCAGACCGTCGTAGATCGAAGCGCTCGATCCGAAGGTGAAGCGCGTGATGCCGCGCTGCTTGCATGCGACCGCGAGGTGCGCGGTCGCATCGGCGTTCATCTGCCAGTTCGCGTCGGGATTATATTCGGCCGTGGGATCGTTCGAAAGGCCAGCGAGGTGCGCGACGCCGTCGATCCCGTCGAGGACCCTCGGATTGATCGCGCGGACGTCTTCGTGCACGATCTCGACGCGCCCGCGCAGGTGCTCTAGCGGCGTATAGCCCCAGTACAAGCGGTCGAGCACGCGCACCTGATGGCCGGCCGCGAGCAGCTGCTCGCAGAGCACGGCGCCGATGTAGCCGGCACCACCAGTCACGAGGATCTTCAACGACAAGCCTCTATGGGAAAAGCTGAAACGTGATCGTTCCGAAGCGTTGACCTTCGAACCCGAAATAGTAGGACCTGCCGAGCTCGAGCGAGAGCGAGCGGTTGACGCGGAATCTGACGTCAGCGCCGACGACCCACGGGGTCACGACCACGCCGGCGGGCAGTTGCGTCGAACCGGTTCCATGCGAGCCGGTCACCAATAGCGAGAAAACACCGTCGTGATTGTATTGGAAGGTCGCCGTCTCCGCGGTGAAGTGGCTCGCGTATCCGGCGTCGATGCTCGGGTACCCGTCATGGATCGGCGTGTCGAGGATGCCGCCGCTCAACGTGACGAATCGGTTGACGCGCTGCGTCACATTCAGCGCGTAGGCTTGGATGCTCTCCAGATGCGGCAGCGTGTCGTGGAAGAAGCGGTCGTCCGCCGACGCGTTGAGCGTCGTGCCAGGACCCAGCGCGAGCGGCCTGGTGGCGACGTACGCCTCGAAGCCGACATGCTGGTACCATTGCGGCAAGAAGATGTCGGTCGGGAAGGGCGAGTAGCCGGGTGTGATCGGCGTGTGGGTGGTGCCGACCTCCGAGCGCAAATGGAAGAGCAAGTTCGAGAACACGCCTTGTTTGGCCAGGGCCTCGTCGTAGCTCTGCCACGCGAGCAGGGCGCCCAACGATTGATGATACTGCGAACCGGTGAGCTCGAAGAACGAGCGGTGCACGCCGTCTCTGACGTCGTACGAATTGATGGTGCCGATGCCTTGGATGCTCGTCGACGTGAGCGATTGCTGGGTGTGTGCGTTGATGCGGTCTTGCCAGGTGAAATTGAATGTCTTCTGGTTGCCGAAGAGCGGCGAGAGCGACCCGATCGCGTAACCGCGCGGCGTGTCGATGATCCGCTGGTCGAAGCCCAAACCGAACTTGATGTCCTGCCGGTAGATGAAGTGGATGCCCTGCACCGAGTCGCGCGTGCTGCCGAAGTACAGCGGCACGTCTTCGCTCGCGCCCGCGAGGTTGCTGATCGCGTAGCCGGGATCGGACGAGTACGTGTAGACGTATGACGGCAACGGAAGGCTGCGCGCGCCCGGCAACGCGACCTTGACCTTGGTCAGCCGCACGTCGGCGCCCACGTGCGCCACCGCACGCGCCGCCACCGCGAACGGCGTTTCGCCGCCGAAATCGGGAACGGTCAGCGGCTCCGCCGTTTGCGCGCTTGGCGGCGGCTCACCGCCGATGACTCCGGCTTGCACGACGTGGCGCACGGGAGGCTCATCGAGCGCGACGAGCAGACCTTGTCTCTTGGCGAAGTCCTCGCCAAAGACGTCGCCACGCACGCTGTGCACAGAACCGGGCGCGGTTTGCGCGACTGCGGGCGTGACCACGACGTTGCCGATAGCGAGGTAGCGCTTGGCGCGCAGATCGAGCGTGATGTGGTCGGCGCTGACGTGCACGACTCCGTCGTCGATGTACGCGGCGCCGGTCGCATCGAGCAGCAGGTGCGAGGCGTAGAAGCGCACCGCGGTGCCTGAAATGGAGACGGTCTGTCGCTGCTCGCCGGCGTCCGCGGGCCTCGCCGCTAACAGCGCGATGAGCAGAAAGGGAAAAGCGGCGCCGCTAGCGTTTCGCCAGATGCGTTTTCACCAGGTCTCCGAGCCGCTCGATCCCGGTCACGAGCGCATCCTCGGACGCGTTGCTGAAGTTCAAGCGCATGGTGTTGCGCACGTCTACGTTCACCCAGAACGGCGCTCCGGGCACGAAGGCGACTTTCTTCTCCGCCGCATGCGTGAGCAGTTCTTGCGTGTCGACGCCCGCCGGCACGCGCGCCCACAAGAAAAGACCGCCGTCAGGATGCGTCCACGACGAGCCCGCGGGCATCGCCCGCGCGAGCGTCTCAAGCATGAGGTCGCGGCGGCGCCGGTAGACCGGCAGCATCTCGGCGATATGGCGCTCGACCTGCCCGGGCACGCGCGCGTACGCATAGACCGCGCGCTGCGTGAAGCTGGACGTATGCAAGTCGGCCGCCTGCTTGGCGGGCACGACGCGCTCGTACAATCCGGCATCGGGCAGCACGAGCCACGCGACGCGCATGCCGGGGGCGATGATCTTGCTGACCGTGCTCATGTAGATCGTATTGCGGCCTCTGGCAAGCGCCATGATCGACGGCAAGGCCTCGCCGGAGTAGCGCAAGCGTCCGTACGGATCGTCTTCGAAGATCGGGATGCCGTGCTCCGCGCAGATCTGGATCAGCTCGTGACGGCGGCGCAAGCTCAGCGTGACGCCGGTCGGGTTCTCGAAATTGGGCACGAGATAGACGAGCTTGGGCTTTGCCGGCGCTTGGCGCAGCAGCCGGTCGAGATCCTCGGTGCGCATGCCGTCATCGTCGGAGGCGACGTTCAGATAGCGCGCTTGATACGCGTCGAAGGCTTGGATCGCGCCGAGATAAGCGGGATTCTCGATGACGACGTAATCGCCCGGGTCGAGCAGCACTTTGCCGATGAGGTCGAGACCTTGCTGCGAGCCGCTGATGATGAGCACCTGATGCGGTTCGCACTCGATCGAGATGCTCGCGCGCAGATAGTCGCAGATCCATTGGCGCAGCGGCGTGTAGCCTTCGGTCACGCTGTACTGCATCGCCGCGGCGCCGTCGGTATCGAGAACCTCTTGGCAGGCGCGCGCGAATTCGCGGACCGGGAACAATTCGGGTGCGGGAAGGCCGCCCGCGAACGAGATGACGTCGGGCAGCTCGGTGACCTTGAGGATCTCACGGATGGCGCTGGCTTTGAGGCGGCCCATGCGCTCCGCGTAACGAAAGACGTGGGTGTCGGCGCCTGGATTCGACGGGGCGGCCAAAGACATGCGAACCCTCCCACCCGTGGTTCTGCGTGTACGGTGGCGGATTCCCCCGGACAAAGCTATCTCAGCGTTTCTGACGGCCGCAAGCAGGAGCGGGCGCCGCGCGTCCGTATGACCCGCATGCGTCGCTTTCTTGAGGGCATGGGGGATACAACGTTGAGCAGGCCGCAAAAACGCGGTTCGTGGATGCGAACCGCCTGTGCAGTCTCATTGGCGCTTTGCGCGAGCGCAGTCGTCGCATGCAATCACGCCTCCATTCCAAGCCCGCCGAGCGGTACCGGCTACACGCCGATCAACGATGCTGGCATCATCAAACACGTGATCATAGTCGTCCAAGAAAACCGAAGCTTTGACGACATGTTCAACGGCTTCCCCGGCGCCGACACGGTGTCGGTAGGCCAGACGAAGGCGGGCCCGTTGCCGCTCACACCTCGCCCCTTCGCTGGCGGCGGTCTCGACGTTGGTCACTTCCACGTGTCTTTCAAGGCCGCATATGACAATGGCAGAATGGATAATTTTAACGCAGAGGGCACCTACACGGGAGCATGCGGCGGCTACTGTGCGACGCCCGGACCGCCGAATTATGCCTATTCGTATCTCCCGCAGTCCGAGACCGTGCCGTATTGGACGCTCGCCAAGCAGTTCACGCTGGGGGACCGCATGTTCGCCTCCAATAGTGGTCCCAGCTTCCCGGCCCATCAGTATCTCATCGCCGGGCAATCCGACAACGTCGCCGAAGTGCCAAGCGGCTCCGTGTGGGGCTGCGACGCGGCGGCAGGCACGCTGGCCCCGCAGCTGGACGCCAATGGCAATGAGACTGCCGGCATCTTTCCGTGTTTCGACTATCAGACGCTCGGCGACGAACTGGATGCCGCGCATGTCACCTGGCGCTACTATACACCGGTGTCGGTGTATTTCTTCGACGCTTATGACGCCATCCGCCACATCCGTTACGGCGCCGACTGGACGGGCAACATCGTCACGCCTGAAACGACTGTGCTGACGGATATCGCCGACAACAACTTAGCGCAGGTGAGCTGGGTAGTGCCGCAGTTCGTCAATTCCGATCACGCGTTGGCGAGCAGCAACACCGGGCCGCAATGGGTCGCTTCGATCGTCGACGCGGTCGGCGCAAGCCCTTATTGGAAGGACACAGCGATCCTCGTCGTGTGGGACGATTGGGGCGGCTGGTACGATCACGTTCCGCCCCCGCAAGTGGACGTCATGGGACTGGGCTTCCGGGTCCCGTTGATCGTCGTGTCGCCGTATGCGCGCCATGGCTACGTCTCTCACGTGCAACATGAGTTCGGCAGCATCTTGCACTTCACCGAAGCCACCTTTGGCGTGCCGACGCTCGGCACCGCAGACGCTCGAGCAGATGAGCTCTCCGATTGCTTTGACTTTTCGCAGTCGGTGAGTCCGTTGCAGCCGGCCAAGACGTTTATGAGCCCGGCCGATTTCTTGCGGCAGCCGCAAAGCCTTAAACCGCCCGATCCGATCTGAGAGAGGCGCCGCTCCCGCGCGCCACAAAGCAGGTCATGATGGAAGACACACTGCGCGGGCTGCTCGACGCGCTGCGCTCGGGCGCCGTCTCGGTCGATGAAGCGCTTGCGCACCTGCAGGGCGCTGGCGCAAGCGATCTGCCGTCGGTCACGCTCGACCACCTGCGCGCCGAACGAACCGGCTTTCCCGAGGTGATCTACTGCCCGGGCAAGCGTGCTGACGAGATCGCCGCGATCGCCGCGCGGCTGGCAGCATCGAGCGGCCGGTTTCTCGCCACGCGCGCGACAACCAGCGACTTTTCAGCGGTGAGCGCACAGGTGCCCGATGCTCGCTATGATGACGCAGCGCGCGCGATCATCTTCGAGCGCGAACCGCTGGTGCGTGTCGGATTGGTATGCGTGGTGAGCGCCGGCACGTCCGATCGCCACGTCGCCGCTGAGGCGGCGTGTGCGCTCGACATCATGGGGAACGCCGTCGCGCGCATCGACGACGTCGGCGTCGCCGGACTGCATCGCGTGCTTGGCCACGTCGGCGCGCTGCGCACGGCGCACGCGATCGTCGCAGTCGCAGGGATGGACGGCGCGTTGCCGGGCGTGGTCGCAGGGTTGACCGATCGGCCGGTCGTCGCGGTTCCTACCAGCGTCGGCTACGGCGCGTCGTTCGGCGGGCTCGCCGCGCTGCTGACCATGCTCAACGCGTGTGCGGGTGGCGTCGCCGTCGTCAACATCGACAACGGGTTCGGCGCGGCCTGCGTCGCGTCGCGCATCAACCATCTCGCCGTCTCGGAGCGCGAAAGCGCCGGATGAGTATCGCGTTCTTCGACGCGTTCGGCGGCGCCAGCGGCAACATGATCCTCGGCGCGCTCGTCGACGCGGGTCTGAGCGTGGACGCGCTCGAGCGCGAGCTGCGCCGCCTACCGGTGCGCGGCTGGAAGATCAAAACCGAAGCGGTCCATAAACGCGGCATCGGCGCGCTGTATCTCGACGTCGACGTGCCGGGTGAGGACATCGAGTACGGTCGAATAGATTCGACCGCTCCAAAGGTCGAGAATGCGCACCATCATGAGGGGCATCCGCATCGTTCGCTGGCCGACGTGCTCGAGATCATCCGCGCCGCGCGCTATCCGGCGCAGGTCGAGTCGAAAGCGATCGCGATCTACGAGCGTCTCGCCGCGGCCGAAGCGCGCGTGCACCGAATGCCCGTCGACGAGATCGCCTTTCACGAAGTCGGCCAAGTGGACGCGATCGTCGACGTCGCAGGCGCGGTGCTGGGCCTGCACCTGCTCGGCATCGACGCGGTCTACTGCTCGCCGCTGCCCTGCGGCCGCGGCACGGTTCACGGCGCGCACGGTGCGATGCCGTCGCCGTCGCCTGCGACCTTGGACCTGCTGCGCGGCGTGCCGACGTACGCGGTCGATCTCGACGCGGAAATGGTCACGCCTACCGGCGCGGCGATCCTCACCGGCCTCGCGAGCTTTGCGCTGCGCCCGCCGATGACGATCGACCACATCGGATACGGCGCTGGGCGATCGGAGTTTCCGTTCGCCAACGTGCTGCGTGTCTCGATCGGCGAGAGAGCGGGTTCCGAGAACCCGCTACTACAGGCTGATGAGGGCGATGTCGTGCAGATCGAGACCAACATCGACGATATGAACCCGCAGCTCTACGCGCACGTCGCCGAACGACTCGTCGCCGCCGGCGCGCTCGACGTGTGGACGCAAGCGGCGCAGATGAAGAAGGGGCGGCCCGGCACGCTGCTCGCCGCGTTGGCGCCGGCACAGCGATCCGAGTCGGTTGCGGCCGCACTGCTCGCCGAGACGACGACCATCGGCGTGCGCCGCTGGCCGGTCACGCGCGTCACCCTGCCGCGCTCCAGCGAAAGCGTGACCACATCGCTCGGTCTCGTGCGCGTCAAAGTCGTTGCGACGCCGTCAGGCCGACGCGCGCGGCCCGAGTATGACGACTGCGCAGCCATCGCGCGCCGCAGCGGCATGGCGCTGGGCGACGTGATGCGCACGATCGAAACCGAGGTCGACGAGTGGCTCAAGCTCCAAGCCTAGCGTCGCGCGAGCGCGACCTGCGCGCGAGCGTGCGCGGGCTGCGCAGCGCGATCGTCGCCTACTCCGGCGGTGTGGACTCAGCGCTGCTTGCGGCGATCGCGCGCAGCGAGCTGGGCGACCGCGCGCTTGCCGTGACCGGCGTGTCCGCTTCCGTGGCGCAAGGCGAACTCGAGGCCGCGCGGTCATTGGCGGCGCGCATCGGCATCCGGCACGAGACGCTGCAGACGCACGAGTTCGAGAATCCCGCGTACCGCGCCAACCCGGCGAACCGCTGCTTCTATTGCAAAGATGAACTGTTCGGCCGGCTCGCGCATCTCGCGCGCGAACGCGGCTTCGACCACGTCGTCGATGGAGCCAACGCCGACGACGGCGCGTCCGCGCTCGACGTCCGGCCGGGCCGCGGCGCCGCGCTCGCTCACGCGGTGCGCAGCCCGCTCGCACAAGCCAATCTGACCAAAGCGGACGTGCGCGCGCTCGCGCGAGCGCTCGATCTGCCGGTCTGGCAAAAGCCGGCGACACCATGTCTTTCGTCGCGAGTGCCGTACGGCACGCGCATCGAGGACGACGACCTGCGGCGCATCGATCTCGCCGAGCGCTACCTGCGTGCCAGCGGCTTCCCGACCGTTCGCGTGCGCCACTTCGGTGCGCTCGCGCGCGTCGAAGTGCCGCGCGCCGACATCGCGCGCCTTGAAGAACGCCGCGGGAACGTCGCGCGCGCGCTGCGCGACGTCGGCTACGAGCGCGTCGAGATCGATCCGCGCGGCTATCGCACCGGCAGTCTCAACGAAAACGTCGGAAGCTCGGGTGTCTGAGCAGGCCAAGCTCGCACCCCCCGCGAGCCACGACGCCGCCTCCGCGTTTTCGTTGCGCCGCATCGGCGGCGACGCCGCCGTCATCATCGGCGGCTCGTTCATCGCCAACGCCTTCAATTATCTCTATCATTTCCTGATATCGCGCCGCCTGGGTCCAGAGGACTACGGCACGCTGGCGACGCTGGCCGCCGCCGCGACCATCTTCGGCGTGTTCGGCGGACCGCTCGGCATCGTCGCCATGCAGGACACGGCACGGCTGTGGGCGCTGCGGCGCGTAACCGGCGTGGGCCTATTCGTCCGCTCGGTCGCGCCGGCTGCGTTCGGGGCCGCGTTGGCCGTCGCCGCGATCGCGCTCGGCATCGGGCTGCTGTCCGGTCCGTACCTGCACATCGTGCAACCGCCGCTGTGGTTCGCGTTCGCAGCATATCTCGCGATCGCGATCTTCAGCGCTTTTTTTCGCGGCGCGGCGCAAGGCGCACATCGCTTCTGGCTCTTCTCCGGCTCCATGATCGCCGAGATGTCGATCAAGCTCGTCTCTGCGCTGGCGATGGTCACTGCCGGCATGGCGGTGCTCGGTGCGATCAGCGGCTTCGTCGTCGGCGCAGTCGCGGGGCTCGCCGTCGTCGCATTGCCGCTCATCACGACGCGCTCCGACTCGAGCGAGCAGCCGGAGCACGACCACCTCGAGCTGGGCGGGCGCGCGATCTCGCTGTTGTGGATCTCGGCCTGCGTCCTCTTGCTGCTCTTCATGGACCAGCTGTTCGCCAAGCATCATCTCTCGGGCACCGACGCAGGCCTGTACGGTGCGGCCGGCATCATCGCGCGCACGATCCCGTTCGGCGTCGGCATGATCGCGCTGGTCATGGCCCCCAAGGCGGCCGCCGCGCAACACGTGAGCCGCGAATTGCTGCAGCGGCTGCTCGCATTGACGTTCGGCGCGGGCGTGCTGCTCTCGGCGGCCGGATTCGCGATCGCGGCGTTGCTGCCCGCGCAGTTGCTCGGCATCACGTTCGGGCCCGCGTTCGTGCAGGCGCAATTTCTGCTGCGCGAGTACGGCGCGGCGCAAGCGCTGCTCGCGGTCGACGCGCTCGGCATCTCATATCTGCAGGCGGTCGGCAGCTATCGCTGCACGCCGGTGCTCGTGGGCGCGGTCGTCCTCGAGGCGGCGCTCATGGCCGCGTTCGGCACCACCGGTCCGCGACTCATCGGCATCGCCGGGCTGGTCAATCTCGCGCTGCTGCCCATCATTGTCGCATACATCGCAGCGACGCTGCGCGGCGCGCCGCAGGCAGCCGCCCCCCTCTCCGACGAAGCGGTTCTGCTCGATGAGCCACGTCTTCTATAGAAAGCTTGGCGTCACGCCGCCGACCATCGTGCGCGCCGAAGGCGTCTATCTGTACGATAGCGCCGGCAAGCAGTATTTGGACGGCAGCGGCGGCGCGATGGTCGCATCCATCGGCCATGGCGTTCGCGAGATCGCCGACGCCATCGCGAAGCAAGCATCGACCGTCGCCTATGTCAACGGCACGGCGTTCACGACACCGCCGGTCGAAGAACTGGCCGACGCCCTAGCGGCTAAAGCGCCGGCCGGCGTCGATCGTGCCTATTTCCTGTGCAGCGGTTCAGAAGCGGTCGAGGCGGCGCTCAAACTCGCGCGCCAATACCACGTCGAGCGCGGCGACCCCGATCGAACGGTCGTCATCGCACGCACGCCGGGCTATCACGGCAACACGCTGCTCGCGCTCTCGGCCTCAGCCCGGCCGCACTATCGCGCCGTCTATGCGCCGTGGCTGGTCGACGTGATGATGATCGACGCTCCGTATCCGTACCGGGCAGAAGGCGATGACGATCCTGCCATGACCGGCGACGCGCTGGAGACCGCGATCCTCGAGGCCGGCCCGGAGAACGTCGCGGCGTTCATCGCAGAGCCGATCGGCGGTTCGTCGACCGGCGCTTCCGTGCCGGCTCCAGGCTACTACGCGCGCATCCGCGAGATATGCGATCGCTATGGCGTGCTGTTCGTCGCCGACGAAGTGCTCACAGGCGTCGGCCGCACCGGAAAATTCTTCGCGCTCGAACACTTCAGCGACGCGGCGGGCAAGCCGATCGTGCCCGACATCATCACGCTCGGCAAAGGGCTCAACGGCGGTTATGCTCCCCTTTCGGCCATGCTCGCCAAGCGTTCGCTGGTCGACACGCTCGCGCGCGGCAAGTTCGGCGGCCTCGTCCACGCCCAGACCTACTCGCATCATGCGCTCTCGAGCGCGGCCGCGCTGGCCGTGCTGCGCTACATCGAGCGCCACGAGCTGGTGCGCCGCGCGCACGAGGTCGGCGGCTACCTGCAGTCATCGCTGCGCGCGCTGCAGGATGATGCGGCGAGCGCAGGCGTCGTCGGCGACGTGCGCGGCATCGGCATGCTCGCGGCGGTGGAATTCGTCGCGGATCGCGCGACCAAGCGGCCGTTCGCGCGCGAGCGCAAATTCGTCGAACGGATCATCGCGCGCGCGAGAGATAACGGCCTTGTGCTGTGGCCCAACGTCGGCCATGCGGACGGCATCAACGGAGACCTGGTGATGATCGCGCCGCCGCTGACCATCGCTGAAGCGCAGATCGACGAGCTGGTCGAGAAATTGCGCACTACCATCGCGGAGGTCGTGCGCGCCGACACGGCGTCCACGAACAACGGTCGAATGAATTCGACCGCTCCATACACCGCCACGGTTCCTGTCGATTGAGGAGAATGTCATGAGCGTTCAAGCACCGCGCAAGCAGCCGAAGATCACGTATTCAGGCGTCGGCGGGAATATGGACGAGATCCATGCCGGATTCGATGCCGCACTGCGCGCGGTGCGCGGCGAGCTCGGCGCCGTCCATCACCCGTTCGTCAACGGCGCGAAGATAAAGGGAGAGGGCACGGCGCTCGAATGGCACAGCCCGATCGATCGAGACCTGCGAATCGGCGCGTTCTATAGCGCCAGCCCCGCGCAGATCGACGCCGCGGTGGCTGCGGCGCGCGCCGCGCAGAAGCGCTGGGGCGCGATGCCGTGGCGCGAGCGCCTCGCGATCATGCGCCGCGCCGCGGAGAACATCCGCGAGCGCCGTTACGAGATCGCGGCGGTCATGAGCATCGAGGTCGGCAAGAACCGCATCGAGTCGCTCGGCGACGCCGAAGAGGCCGCCGATCTCATCGACTATTACGCCGACCAGGTCGAAGGCGCGAACGGCTACATGCGCCCGCTGGGCCAACTCTCTCCAAACGAGCAGACGCAGGACGCGCTGCGGCCCTACGGCGTCTTCGCGGTTATCTCGCCCTTCAATTTCCCGCTCGCATTGGCGACCGGCATGTCGAGCGCCGCAATGCTGGCGGGCAATGCGGTCGTGCTCAAGCCTTCGGTGATGGCGTCGCTGACGGGCTCGAAGCTCGCCGCGGCCTATCACGACGCGGGCGTTCCGGCGGGCGTGTTCAATCTGATCTACGGATCGGGCGAGGGCGTCGGCCAACCGCTGCTGCGCCATGCCGGCATCGACGGCGTCGCGTTCACCGGTTCGCAAGAAGTCGGCATGCAGATCCTGCGCGAAGTCGGCGCGAGCGGCGTGTATGCGAAGCCCGTGCTGGGCGAGCTCGGCGGCAAGAACGCGGCGATCGTCGCGGCGAGCGCGGACCTGGACGCCGCCTCGGACGGCGTCATGCGTTCGGCGTTCGGCTATCAAGGGCAGAAGTGCAGCGCATGCTCGCGCGTATACGTCGACGAGCGCGTGGCCGACACGTTCATCGAGATGCTGCTCGACAAGACGAGCAAGATCGTGATCGGCGATCCGACCGAGCGCGACGTGTGGTTCGGCCCCGTCATCAACGAGGCGGCCACGCGCAAGTTCGACGAGGCGGCGTCAAGCGCGCGCAAGGCTGGCACGATGCTGGCCGGCGGCGAGCGCCTTGGCGGCGAGCGGCTAGGCAAAGGGAATTACGTCAAGCCGACGATCGTCAAATTGCCGCTCGAACACGAGTTGTATCAGCGCGAGCTGTTCTTGCCGTTCCTGGCCGTGGGCACCGTGCCGTCGTTCGAGCGCGCGCTCGAAGAGGCCAATCGCTCGAAGCTCGGGCTGACGGGTGGGCTGTTCTCGCAAGACGATAAAGAGATCGAACGCTTTTTCAACGAGATGGAAGCGGGCGTGCTCTACGTGAACCGGCGCACCGGGGCCACCACCGGCGCGTGGCCGGGCGTGCAATCGTTCTGCGGCTGGAAGGGCTCGGGCATCACGGGCAAGGGCGGCTGCGGACCGTACTACGTCGAGCAGTTCATGCGGGAGCAGTCGCGCACGCGGATGGTCTAAACGGCGCCGTTCTGCGTATTTCTGCGGATTTAACCGTAAAGCGAACGCGCTAGAATCGAGATGCGCTTCCTTTCTTGGAGGACATCTCGATGCTTACACGCTTTGTTCTAGGCTTTGCTCTCGTAGTGGTCACGGTGCTCGTAGGTACAGGCTGCGGGACGAATTCGGCGATACCCGGAACGCCCAATCCGCAAGGCGGTCCACCGCTAGCGACGATCGCGCCGACCATGCCTCCGACGGCTCCGCCGACTGCAGCGCCGACGAACCCGCCTGCCGCGTGCTCAGGCAAGAATTCGTTCGCGTTCACGAACCAGGCGCAGAGCCAAATGGTCGCGCTGCCGGCTGTCTGCGGATTCGCCGGCTCCGTCACCGTTCCGTCGAACAGCTATCCGATCACGGGTCCGTTCGACAAGGTGAGCATGCAAGTCGACGTGCCGGACGCGAGCACCGGACCTCCGGCGCCGCCTGGGACCAGCACCGAAGTCTTGTCGCTGACTCTCTCTCCGACCGGCTTCATCGGCGGCGGCACGTTCGGCTCGGGTTTGCAAGTCGTCGTGACGCTGCCAGCGACCGTGACGACATGGGGAAAGTCGTTCGTCTTGGCGGCATGCTCGTACGGCGGGACCGTTGGAACGCCGCCGAGCTGCTCCGGCACCACACTCATGAACGCATCGGTCAGCGGGCAGACGCTGACATTCAATGATCCCAGCGGATTTTCGATCCGACGGATCGTCCACTTCTGTTTTCCCCCGCCGCATCGCCCACCGCCGCCTTGCCCACCGGGCTCCTACGAGAACTTCGTCGCGAACATCTACTACTGACCACAGCCGAATAATATTCGGCGCAGAGGTTCCGCGGTCTAAGAAACGAAGATATGAAGCCTGCTTAGTGCGGGCTTCATTCTGCGTCCGCGGAGAACCACATGGCAAAGAGCTATCCGAAGATCCTCGTGCCGCCGCCGGGTCCCAAGGCTGAGGCGGTGATCGCGAAGGACAAGCAATACTCGTCGCCCTCGTACATCAAGGAGTATCCCCTTGTCGTCGAGCGCGGCGCGGGCGCGATGATCGAGGACGTCGACGGCAACCGTTACCTCGATTTCATGGCGGGCATCGCCGTGGCGGCGACCGGCCATTCGCACCCCAAAGTGGTCGCAGCGATCGAGGAGACGGCGCGCAAGTTCCTGCACATCTGCTCGACCGATTTCTATTACCCCCAGTTCTCCGATCTGTGCGAACGGCTGGCCAAGCTCGCCCCCGGACCCGGCGCGAAGCGGACGTTCCTCACCAACTCCGGCGCCGAGGCCGTCGAGGGCGCGATCAAGCTCGCGCGCGCACACACGAAGCGCCAGAACATCATCGCCTTCGAAGGGTCGTTCCACGGCCGCACGACCGGGGCTATTTCGCTTGGTTCGAGCAAGGTCAAGTTTCGCCGGCATTTCGGTCCGCTGCTGCCCGGCGTCTATCATCTGCCCTACGCGAACACGTATCGCTGCGCGCTCGGCCGGAGCGCC
>DATFYX010000085.1 GCA_035314825.1 Candidatus Eremiobacteraceae bacterium | reverse complement strand
CCCGGGGCTCCAGTCGCCGCCCGGCGGCGTCGAAGATGCGTACGTCGTGGCGCACATCCGCCGCATGGCTGCGGACTTGCATCGCGGCGGCTACGCCGGCGGCCAGTGGATGATGGTCGCAAATGGCGAGGTCGTGGGACTATGCGGCTTCAAGGCGCCCCCATCCGTTGATGGCGAGGTCGAGATCGGCTACAGCGTGGCGGAAAGCCGTCGACGACGCGGATATGCGAGCGCAGCAGTCGGAGCCGTCATCTCGGCAGCGCGCAGCGACCAGGCGATACGCACGCTGATCGCAGTGACGGCGGCGAATAACCTAGCGTCTCACCGCGTGCTTGAGCGGAACGGATTCAAGCGTGCCGGGGCAGGCGTGGCTCCCGCCGAGGGAGAGGAGATCCTGTGGCGAAGACCTGTGTGACCATCGTTTTAACGCCGCAAAGGAAGGCCTCTATGCCAAGAGTCTTTCGCTTCATTGCATCAGCTTTGGTCGTGATGTTCGGATTCTCGCAAGCCGTGCCATCGGCGACCAATGCCTCTCCCCCCAACGTGTACCAATGTGACGGCCCCTGTCACGGACGTCCGGTCCCCACGTTTCCCGCGCAAAAAATCCAGCACGTCATCGTCATCGTCCAGGAGAACCGCACTCCGGACAATCTGTTCCAGGGTCTTCCAGGCGCCGACATCGCGAGCAGCGGCCTGAACTCGAAGGGCGTCACGGTGACCCTGGTACCAAGGCCGCTGGCCGGCCATTACGATCTCGACCACAGTCATGCCGGTTTCCTGACCGAGTACGCCGGCGGCGCGATGAACGGTTGGGACCTCGAGAAGATGACCTGCGCTGGAACGTGCAAGCCCCTCACCGCCTTCGCGTATGTGCCCAAATCAGAGACCAAACCGTATTTCACGATGGCCTCCACGTACACGTTCGGCGATAAGACGTTCCAAGACAATCAAGGCCCGAGTTTCCCCGCGCACCAGTTCATCATCGCCGGCACGTCGACGGACAAAGTCGGCAGCCCGCTGCTTGCCGCCGAGAACCTCTTCTATCACACCGGCACGTGGGTGACGGGCGCTAATTGCGGCGGATCGCCACTGAACAAAGTCACGATGATCGACCCGACGACCGGGGCTGAGACCGCGACGCGGCCGCCATGCTTCGAGCACCCGACGATCATGGATCTGCTCGACGCCAAGAGCATTTCGTGGCGCTACTACAACTCGGTCAGCGGCGGCTACTGGTCGGGACCCGATGCGATCAAGCACATGCGCTTCGGACCGCAGTGGAAGAACGTCATCGTTCCGGAGACGACTATACTCACGGACATCAAAGCCGGCACGCTGGCACAAGTCTCGTGGGTGATCCCATCTCCAGCCGAGTCCGATCACGCGGTCTCGAACAACGGCTCCGGACCGGCGTGGGTCGCGTCCATCGTCAACGCGGTCGGCAAGAGCAAGTACTGGGGAAGCACCGCGATCTTCATCACCTGGGACGACTGGGGAGGCTGGTTCGATCACGTCAAGCCGGTCATCTACAACAAGTATGAAGTAGGCTTCCGCGTGCCGTTGATCGTCGTCTCTCCGTACGCGAAACTCGCATACGTTTCGCACGTGCAGCACGAGCAAGCGAGCATCTTGCACTTCATCGAGACGAACTTCGGGCTCGGCACGCTCGGCTACGCCGATGAGCGCGCCGACAACTTGGCGGATTGCTTCAATTTCTCGCAATCCCCCACGCCCTACGCGTACATCCCGACACCTGGCTGGACCGCAGCCGAGCTGGCCAAGGCCGCCGGACCCTCGAACGTTCCGCCGGACGACGACTTCTAGGCACGGAGTGTCTCGCGCCGAACCGAACAGCGCGCTCTTCGAGACTAGGCGCTACGACTACGAATTGCCCAGCGAGCTCATCGCGCAATCCCCGGCTGGACGGCGCGATGAGTCGCGGCTTCTCGTGATAGACGGCGCCGCTGTCGCCCACCGCCGTTTTAGCGATCTCCCGGCGCTCGTCAGGCCCTCCGATCTGTTCGTCGTCAACGACACGCGCGTCATGCGCGCGCGTTTTCGGCCGCAGCGGCGCGGCGGCGGCAAAGCCGAAGTCCTGTTGCTGCACCCGACCGCGAACGCCGACGACACGTGGGAGGCGCTCGCCCGCCCGGGCCAGCGCGTGCGCGTCGGCGATCGCTTGAGCTTGAGTCCGCAGCACGGCATCGAGATCACCGGGCGCACCGAGTCCGGCACTCGCATCGTGCGTTTTTACGGCATCGACGCCGACGGTGCGATGGAGCGCTACGGCCTCGTGCCGCTCCCGCCGTACATCACCGCGCCGCCGCCCGATGCGGGCGAGCGCTACCAGACGGTCTACGCCACGCACGCGGGCTCGGTCGCCGCGCCCACCGCCGGATTGCACTTCACCCCCGAGCTCATCGCCGCGCTGCGCGAGCGCGGTGCGGACTGGGCGGCCGTGACGCTGGATGTCGGTGCGGGCACGTTTCGGCCGGTGAAGGCCGCGGACATCCGCGAGCATCCGATGCACGCCGAACGCTATTCGATACCGGCTGAAACGGCAGACGCGATAGCCCGTACGAAGGCCAAGGGTGGCCGCGTCATCGCGGTCGGCACGACGAGCGTGCGCAGTCTTGAAGATGCCGCCTCGCACAGCGCGGATGGGAGCGTCGCGGCGGGGTCACGCTGGACGGACCTTTTAATCTATCCTGGCTTTCGATTCCGCATCGTCGATGCGCTGATCACCAATTTCCATCTGCCCCGCTCGACGTTGCTCATGCTCGTCTGCGCGTTCGCCGGCACCGGCGCGACACTGGATGCATACGCGGAAGCGGTGCGCGAACGCTACCGTTTCTACTCGTTCGGCGACGCGATGTTCATCGCCGCTCGGGCGTCACCAGAATCGTCTTGAAGTCGGTGTACCAGACCAACCCGGTCGCGCCTTTGCCCTGACGGCGCACGTGTTTGCGCTGCGTGTAGTCCACGTCGACTTTCGCGGCGTCCGCCGCGCGGCTCGCTCCGGCGGCGAGCGCCGCTGCGCGGGCGATCTGCTCATCGGTCGGCGTCTCTCCCGCGTGTGCGAGTTTGAGGATGACGTGCGCCCCTGGTATGCCGCGGGCGTGGAACCACAGATCCTCCGGCCGCGCAACCGAGAAGGTGAGCCGCTCGTTGTCCCTGGGCGATCGCCCGACAAACGCGACCGCCCCGTCGCCTAACTCCACGTATGTAGTAGCGCGCTCTCGGAGCGCGCCTTTTTGCTTTCCGCGCGCGCTCGCAGAACGCGCTGCTACGCGAGGTGGGATCGCCGCCGCAACCTCGTCATAGGTCGTCGCGCGCAGCGAAGGATCCGCGTCGGCACGGTCCAGCTCCCACAGCAGGTGCTCCCAATAGGGTTTCATCGCCCCTATGCGTTCCAACCGTGCGGCGACCCTAGGCAACCCGCTGCGCGCCTTCTTGTAGCGTTTGAAATACTCAGCGGCGTTCTGCTTGGCGGTCAGCAGCGGGTTCAGCGCTATCCTCGTGCCGTCCGGGGCGACGAGCACGGACGCCTCGGGAGCGACCGCGCTGAGGTTGGCGTAGATCGCATCGCCGCTCGCGCGCAGGTCCTCCGCCGCGACGCCCCGCTGTTGTGCAGCGCGCAAGCTTTCCATTTCCTCGTCACAGCGCTTGAGCATGCGCTCGAGCCGTTTGCGCAGCGAAGCGCTCGCCGGCGCGATGCGCGCCCGCTCGCCGCGCTCGATCTCAGCCGCGCACAGCTCGTCGAGGCTTGCCGCGCGGCTCATATCGCCCTCGGGCCAACGCAGCGGCACGAGATGGCAGGCTACGACCTGGCCGCCGCGACGATAGACGTACAGCGGCGACTCAAGATCCGTCGCGGCGCGAGCCACCTGCTCGCGCATCGTCGTCCAGCGCTCGAGCAGCAGCTCGCCCGCCTTCACGCCCACGGTCGGCGCAAGGTCCAGCTCCGCGATCAGGCTGCGCGCAAGCGGAGGCGTGCATGCCGGATCAAATTCTCCCATCAGCCGGACGATCGCACGCAATTGCGGCTCAGGAGAAGCAAGCGCCGCCGCGACCCGCTCCAGCAACGTCGCACGATCGCACGCAGTTACGCGCGCTGGTGGCGGCGCATACGGCTCGCCCACGACGATGGCGCGCGACGCACCATCGGACGCGAATTGGCGAGCAGCCGCGAGGATGGACCAGCCGCCGGCGCCGATCGGGCGCAGGACGAGCGCATTTGGTTTACGGGGCTCGAGCTCGAGCACAAGACGATGTTTCGCAGGCACGCCGAACGCTGACCGGGAACTCGTGTCGACGTTGAGTATGCGGTCATCAGGTACGGCTTGGACGGCCTCGACGACGCTCCCGCGCAGCAGCGGGGCGACGCCGCCGGCCCAACCGCCAGGACCGCTTTCGTTTGTCTGATCGCGTCGCTCGATCGCTGCCGCCAGCGGGTGATCTGGGTCGAAGGCCGCCCGCAGCTCGAGGTGCGCGCGCCGGCGATAGCACGCGAGCGAGAGGCCCCGCTCGACCGTGCGCAGATCGGTCACGCGAGCGCCGGCCAGCATGCCGTCCAGCTCGCGCGCGAGCCGCGCGACCAGCCAGCTATCGAGCGTCATGAAGGAGATCGCTGACACGTCCAGCCGCAAGCCGGTGTTGTTGATCGTCTCGGGCCCGTCGGGCTCGGGCAAGGACAGCGTCATCGCTGCCTTGCGCACGCTTGAGCCCGAGGTCGGCTACTGCGTGTCGACCACGACGCGCGCTCCGCGACCAGGCGAGCTCGAAGGCGTGCACTACCATTTCGTCCCGCGCGAGCAGTTCGAGAAGATGGCCAAGAACGACGAGTTCCTCGAAACGCGCGAGTATGCGGGCAATCTGTACGGCACGCCCAAGGCGTTCGTCGACGAGACGCTGCGTTCCGGTCGCGATCTCGTGATGAAGCCCGAAGTGAACGGCGCCATGCGCATCAAGCAGTTGTATCCCGACGCCGTGTTGGTCTTCCTCACCGTCCGCTCCGAGGACGAACTGCAGCGCCGCCTGGAGGTCCGCAACGCCGATGGCCCGGGCGACATCGCCGCCCGGCTGGAAACCGCCCGGCTCGAGGCGAAGGCTATCAAAGACTACGATTACTTGATCGTCAATGACGAGTTCGACGTCGCGGTGGCGCAGTTGCGCGCCATCTTGACGGCAGAAGCTCTCAAAGTCTGGCGCTCGAACGAGCTTGGGTGAGGAACGATAACCAATGTGCGGCATCGTCGGATACATCGGGCCACGCAACGTCGTCGGCGTGCTCATGGAAGGCTTGCATCGCCTTGAATACCGTGGCTACGATTCCGCCGGCATAGCCATGATCGACGGTGGCGTAGTCGTCGGCGAGAAACGCGTCGGCAAACTCGCCAACTTAGAGGAAGCGCTCAAACAGCATCCGCTCAAAGGCTCGGTCGGCATCGGCCACACGCGCTGGGCGACGCACGGCCGCCCCAGCGACAGCAACGCCCACCCGCACCTGGACTGCAGCGGGCGCATCGCCGTCATCCATAATGGCATCATCGAGAATTACGCGCCCTTACGCACCGCGCTTCTAAGTCGCGGTCACACGTTTGCCAGCGATACCGACACGGAAGTCGTCGCGCATCTGATCGAAGAGCGCTACCAAGGCGACTTGGCGGCGGCCGTCCGCTCCGTGCTCGGTGAGGTGCACGGCGCATACGCGCTGGGCGTGCTCTCGTCCGACGCCCCCGACGAGATCGTGTTCGCGCGCAACGGCGCGTCGCCGCTCGTGGTCGGTCTCGGCCAAGGCGAGACCTTCGTCGCCTCCGACACGCCCGCAATCATGGAGTACACGCGCAAGCAGCTGGTGATCCACGAGGGCGAAGTCGTCGTCGTCACGCGCGAAGGGGCGGAGATCTCGACCTTCGCCGGCGAGCCGGTCGAGCGCGAGGTCACCCGCATCGCCTGGGACGTGCGCGCCGCCGAAAAGGGCGGCTTCAAGCATTTCATGCTCAAGGAGATCTACGAGCAGCCCAAGGCCGTGCGCGACACGCTGGCCGGACGCATCCGCGATGATGGCAGCATCGATCTTTCCGATGCGAAATTGGCGGACGAGCAGTTGCGCAAGGTCGAAAAAGTGACGATGTTTGCATGCGGCTCAGCCTACTACGCGGCGATGTACGGCATGTATCTGATCCGCGAGCTCGCGCGGCTGCCGGTCGAACTGGAGCTGGCCTCCGAATTCCGTTACTCGCATCCCGTCGTCGAAGGAGGCACACTTGCGATCGCGATCTCCCAGAGCGGCGAGACCGCGGATGTCTTGGAGGCCGTCAAGGTCGCGAAGGCCGGAGGCGCGACCCTGCTCGGCGTCTGCAACCGCGTCGGGTCAGCGCTGTCGCGCCATGCTGACGCGACGCTGTACACGCACGCCGGGCCAGAGATCGGCGTCGCCGCGAGTAAGACCTTCACCGCACAATGCGCGGCCATTGCGCTCTTCGCGCTTCATTTGGCGCAGATCAGAGGCTCGATGGATCCGGCAGAGCTGCGCGAGATCATCACTGCTCTACGCGACGTGCCGGCGCTCGTCGATCAGGCGCTCAACAGCGACGAGGAGATCCTGCCGGTCGCGCGCCGCTATGCGAAGTCCAAAACGGTCCTGTTCTTGGGGCGTCACGTCAACTATCCGATCGCGCTCGAGGGCGCCCTCAAGCTCAAAGAGATCTCATACATCCATGCTGAGGGCTACGCGGCCGGCGAGATGAAGCACGGGCCGATCGCGCTGCTCGACGAAGCCGTGCCGGTCGTCGGCATCGCCACCAGAAGTCCGATCGAGGAGAAGGTGCTCAGCAATCTTTCTGAGGCCAAGGCGCGTGAGAGCCGCATCATCGCGGTCGCTAATCCTGGCGACGATGCTGTGTTGGAGATCGCCGACGTCATATTGCGCGTGCCGCAGACGCACCATCTGATCGCGCCGATTGTCAACGTCGTGCCGCTGCAGCTATTCGCGTACCATGTCGCCGACCGCAAAGGCTGCGACGTCGATCAGCCGCGCAACCTCGCGAAAACCGTCACGGTGGAGTGACAGGCCGCAACTAGCCAACAAACACATGAGTATGGAACGGGTACCTGAAGAATTCCGCAAGGGGTCCGAGAACGCGAAGAAGATGGCACAGGTAACCAAGAGATTTTTCCGGCAGCACGCGGCGCAGGTGATCGACAACTCCTGTCCATGAAATCCAAGGCGGCGCCACCGGGAGTTGAAACTAAGTGATTAGGATTGCAGTTCTCATTGGCGCTATACTCGCGCTTACTGGGTGCGCTAGCTCTCGGGTGAGCGAAGACCCTCGAAGTTTCGCTAATGAGCTTCTTAACACAGCATTTGTAAGAGGTGATGCGCAATCTGCCTTTCAGATGATCGCCGAGGACCAGCGCACGCCGTCAGCGATGTCTAACTTGCAAGAAATGATTCGGCGCTTTCAGGATCTGTGTGGAATTCCGATATCAGAAGCGCTGACGGGAACTGCACCAAGAGCCCTTGACTGACGACCCCTCGTACGCTTCGGTATGCCGAGGTCAGAACCGGAAGATTGCGGCGCTAGTGTAGTATCCCCACGCGAAGTGAAGGGGTTAATAAGGAATACCCCAACAATCGGCCACCCCCACATGGCGCTAATCCGAACGTCCGGTGGCCCTCGCAACGTCCGGCGGGTCCGGACGCTAGCAGGTCGCCTTAGCGGACCTTCGGAAGCCGCAGCAAATGCTCGTTTCACTAGTCTTCGGGGTATTGGCGTTTGCATTGGCGGCGTTTGCCGTATACATACTTACGACGCCCCGACCCGAACCCGTCAAACGTTCCTGGTGGCTGTGGTGGGCCTTCTGTCTTGGGGCCTTGGTTTCTTCGTTCGGTGCTTCGTTTCGACACCAACTCGGAGCAGAGTGGGAGGCTATTTTCGGCCTGGGCGGGCTTGCCTTGATGCTTGGAGCCCTCGTTTTTCTTTCCAACTACCGGAGGATGTACGGCTGACGTGCTCGCGACCCGACGAGCGCTGGTCGAATCGATTTCGTGCACGAATCGGTTACCGACACAAAGCCCGGCGGGTTTGGAGCCAGACACGACGTGGACATCATAAGTAAATACCGGGTCGCTCTGTTCATGTCTCCGGAGGGGTTGCTGCTGGCACTTCACGCGATATTCTCACGAAAGCAAACCACCAACACCCCAGGAATCAGCCACCCCTGGTTGGCGCTATTGTGCGTTCGCCAAACGTCCGGTGCCATTACGGGCCTCCGCGAACGTCCGGTGATTTGCAGCGATAATGGGATCGTACCGCGTCTGGACACCGTAAATCACCAGTAGATTACGGCGGATCCTGGGGCAGACCGGACGTTCACCGTGCGGTTGTTTTTGCCATGTAATAGAGTGGCGGCTACGCACGGTGCGAGTGGTGAGAACGTCCGGTCAAGTACCGCTCCGCTTGGCGCGTGAGAATCTCAGTACCGCGGCAAGCGGACGATCACGAACAGTGCCACCACGACGGCTACTAGAAGTAGAACAATGGCTAGGTTTTTCAGCTGCATTTCGACGCTTCGCCGATCCACGCGCCACAAGCGGCGGGTCTCTGGAACGAAGCGCCTCAACAATCGAGCAGCATATATCAGGGACAGGGTGGCGATTACTAGCCCAATGACCGCCCATCCCCATAGGTCCCTTGTGGGCGGTTGCGCTGTGAAAAAAAGCAGGGAACAGCTGGCGCTAACCGCGCAGATGGCTAGTGTAAAGACCAGTCGTGCGCTGAAGCTAAGTAGGAAATGACTATAATCCCCCGGTGCTCCTCTATCGACCTCTGAAAGGAAATCGTCGATGAACGGATCACCGATCGGGTCAGGTTGTGGGATCCACCAGGTATGGCTGCGCCACTCGCGGCTATCAAATACGCCCTCCGTCGGGGCACGGGGTCTAGGCGTCGGTATGGCGGTTCCTTCGAAGCGATTCCCGGAAGGAAGCCGCAAGACCGGATAGTTGGCCTCCCGTAGTAGTTGGAAGGCTTCGAGGATTGGGCGGAACCCATCGTTTGCTTTCTGATACGCAGCGCTGCCGGGCGGCAGCCCCAGTCTGTCCGGGTGCCGCTCAAGCGCCAGCTCCTTGAAGCGGGTCTTCACGATTGCTGGCGTTGAACTTGTTGGATCTAAACCCAAGGTGGTATAAGCAGCAAACCAGTCCCGCGCTTCCCCCCTCCCGATCGTGCCCATGTCGTGAAACGTCCGGTCCAATTGGCGACCGCGCAAACGTCCGGTTAACGTGCTTATGCACCTGGTCTACTGGTTGTTTACGGTTGATTTACCGGCTGCACCGCGCGATGCCTCGCGCGTTGAAGAAGGCGTCGTCGCCTTCGACGTCGCACGAAACCGCGAGCGTCCCGAATCAGTTCGCGCTCTGGGAAGTCTATAGGGATCTAGCGGCTCTCGACGCGCACGTGGCCTCAACGCACTTCCAGCGGCTCATCATCCGGGGTGCACCACCGCTGGCGAAAGAACGCCATGGAGATATACTTCTTCCGACTTGAGGAGATAGCGGAATGCCGGTACGAATCTCTGCACTCACGTGGTTTGCGCTAGTCGCGGTTGCGTTTGCCGCAGCGGATCCGCCCGCGCGCGCCGCTGGAGGCGTGAAGAACATCGTCATCGTCCACGGCGCGTGGGCGGATGGCTCGAGCTTTGCCAAAGTCATTCCGCTGCTGCAAGCGCAGGGCTACACAGTCACCGCGGTGCAAAACCCGTTGACGTCGCTTGACGACGACGTCGCCGCCACGAAGCGCGTCCTCGATCTGCAAAACGGTCCCGTGCTGCTCGTCGGCCATTCCTGGGGCGGCATGGTGATCACGCAAGCGGGCACCAATCCGAAGGTGGTCGGCTTGATGTACGTCGACGCCTTTTCGCCCGACGTCGGGCAATCAGCCAACGATCTCGGACAAGGGTACCCAGCTCCGCCGGGATTGAAATCGATCAGCGCATCGAATGGATTCCTCTGGCTGTCGCAAGCGGGTGTCGAGCAATTCTTCGTGCCGGAGGTGCCAAAGAGCGAAGCGGATGTGGTGTGGTCGACGCAAGGCCCGCTGGCGGCTTCGAGTTTAGGTGCCAAGGTGACGGCTGCGGCGTGGAAGACAAAGCCATCGTGGTGCATCGTCGGGCGCCGCGATCAAATGATCGACCCCGGTCTCGAGCGTGCGATGGCCAAGAGGATCAACGCGACCGTGCTCGAGCTCGATGCGGGTCACGTTCCGATGCTCTCGCAGCCACAAAAGGTGGCCGATTTCATCGCGAGCGCGGCAAAAGGATTGTAGCCGCGATGTTGAGCGTGCGAGATGTGCGCGGCCCGGCCGCGATCCAGCCGGTCAACGACGAACCGCCCGCCAAGATCCATGTCGATCCGCCGTTGGCAGAATCGCTCAAAGGCGGGCGGGTTGTCATCCAATACTACGCGGAGAAGCTGTGGAACGCGCCCGTCTTCGGACCCGCGGCGGTTGAGATCTCTCCTCGCGTTGGGCATCTCCACGTGACCGTTGACGATGCACCATGGCGCTGGCTGGATACCAGCAACGAGCCGATCATCATCAACGGGCTTCCGCTGGGGCCGCACAAAGTACTGATCCAACTTGTGAATGCGATCCACTTGCCGCTCGACCGGGCGGTGGTGGAATTCACGATCCCGCCGCACTGATCCGCATGGCGCGCTCCATCGGTGAGCTGCCCAAAGCCGTCCGCTCTCTGTACGCTTCCCACAACGCAAGCGCGTTTCAGTTCTCCTGGCCTCTAGCAACCTCAAAGGCAATCACGCCCGCATTCGCACCGCTCTGGCTTGCGATCGGCGCCACCTCCGCATGCGCTGCTGGAGTGCTGCGCGGATGGCTGCGTCAAACGTTGATATAAATGCTCTCTATCCGAATCGGAGGTCGTCAATGAACAAAGTACAAGTCGAGCGGAAGAGCTATGAGATGCCGCCGCACGAGGGATTTACCGTAACACATTTTCTCACCGTCGCCGACATCGACCGTTCGGCTCGATTCTACGAAGCGGTCTTCGGAGGTCGCATTCTGACCAGAGGCGACAGCAGTGGCGCGTCCGGGCACATCCAGATCGCGAACACGTGGCTCATCGTCAACATCGGGGGCGGTCCGACACCCGACAAACCATCGGTAACGCTCAGCGTCCCCGCCAACCCTGATTCAGTCAGCAGCTTTATGAACATACGCGTTGCGGATATTCAAGCGTGCTATGAACTATGGCGAAATCGGGGCGCCGAGTTCATCACGGAGCCAAAGGACAAGTATGGCGAGACGCGCTGCTACATCCGCGATCCTGACGGTTATATTATAGAAGTTGGGCAAAGCAGGCCGGGCATCACTTAGAGAGAGTTCATTGCGTGACGAACGTATCAGGGGACGGCAAACGCAGAGAGTGGGAGTCAACCACTCCGAAGTCTTCGACACCGCGGTCCGGCGCCTGCTATGTCAGGGGTGGCTAGGGAGCAAGGCGCTCCGGCGTGGACGCTGCTCTCAAAATGAGGATAGGGACTTAGAGGGCCATGGACTCAGAACGAGAGACTCTCGTTGTCACCGATGGGAAGCCGTACTAATGGAGCCGCGATGATCAGACGGCTTCGCAGGACCGATCTACCGATCGACACGATCGAGCTCGCACGCTTCTTAATCGGAAAAATGTTGGTGCATGATCTTCGCGGGCAGCGCACGAGCGGCCGCATTGTGGAGACCGAAGCCTATCCGGTCGGCGATGCGGCGGGGCACGCGTTCCGGGGTAAAACGGGAAGAAATGCGCCTCTATATTTGGCACGCGGTCACGCATACGTGTATTTCGTATACGGCATCTATTATTGCCTGAACGTTTCGAGCGAGCGACTCGGCATCGGTGCGGGCGTGTTAGTTCGCGCGCTCGAACCATTCGAAGGAATCGACCGTATGAAGGAGCGCCGCCGCTCTTCGTCAGTACGAGATCTCGCGCGTGGCCCAGGACGTCTCGCCCTGGCAATGGCGATCGATTTGCGTTACAACGGGGTGGACTTGTGTAAGGATCCTTCGTTGTGGCTTGGCGTGTCTGATCCCGAATACCGCGCCGTCGTGTCAGCGACTACCCGAATCGGCTTGAGCCGCGGGCGAGGCCGGCCTTGGCGCTTCTACGAGCGCGGCAGCATGTTCGTAAGCGGTCCGCGGTAGGGTGGTCTTAATGAGTGGAATCGATTTCGGAAGGCCACCGTCCTTCTGGGTCCCTGTAAGAGAAGAAACGCATGGGAGCGGGCAACGCGTCGCCGATAAGAGCTGAGAGCTTTGCGTTTAGCTCATTCTCAGTGAATGTCGTGAATCCGCAGCCGGTGTGATTGAAGCATGATCTCCGTCGTTCGAGGACATGGTTGGAAACGATTAGCTCAGCGAGAACATCTTCTGTTACCGCTGGTCCGCCGGTTCGAATAACGTCGATATCGGCGCGCGGCAGACCCAAGATTTATGGCCTAAACCTATCCTAGGGGTTGCGATGCAGCCGATCCCCGACGTAAAATGGGTCCATTGATCAGAAGAGGGTGAACTCATGAAAGCGCATCTATCTACTGCAACGATGGCTGCCGCCATTCTTCTAGGCGCGTCGTCGATGTTAGCCCCGACGAATGCGATGGCCTCGCCTCCTTCTACAACATACTCACAAAGATGGGGCACGCTAAGAAACTAAGATACATTGTCTTCGCGGGTAGACCGACTCTTACGCAAAATGAGATCTTTAAGGATCGGAAGACGGTTAAAGACATCATCAAGCCAATAAAAAGGTTCGCCGATAGGGTTATCGCACACAAGGAACGCGGCTGGCTCACGATTACACCACCAACATTCAATGAAGTGGAAACTTGTATGAACGGTTTACAACCCGTACTATTCAAGTACATGAATCTGCTATTGGGAGCAGGTTCAACAGCCAATGGCGGCTTAAAGGCGGAGTGGGACTCAATTTTCACATACAAGTGGTTTGAGCAAATTACCGGACGTTCGCGGCTTTTCGGGTAACGCCGATTGATGCACCGGACGTTTTATCACTCGCAGAACAGCGCCAATGCTGAACCGGACAGCTACAGATGAAGACACAGCGGCGCATTGCGACCTTTATCATTGCCTTTGGTGGGGTGCTGATTCTCGCGGCTATGATTAGTTCGCGCTTTGATCCGACCACCGATGTGGTAAATAGCATGGTTAGTCGGGAACTCCCTATCGGATCAACTGAGCAAGCGGCCAGCGCTTTCTTGAATCGGCATCACTTCAGGGAGAGCTGGCCTGGAGCGAACCCGGACGTCGCGCCAACGCCGCATATTGGTCCTCATGGTCTGGAGATATGGGGCCAGGTGGAATATAGGACCTACTTGTGGCTTCTGCCCCAGCGAACCGGCGTGATTCTTCAATTTTCGCCAACCGGTCACCTAATAAGTTCTAAGATTGAGGCGGTCGGAACTGCCCCTTAGGCGTCAGCACCGGACGTTCGCACCGTTCCCACGGTGGTGCGTACGCAGGACCATTGCACCGGGAAAAACATCCGTAAATAGCCAGCCTATTGCCGTTGGATCACCATAGACCCGGACGCGTTAACCGTACGGTGACCGATCTGGAAATCGATTTTGGTTACCAGGCCACCGGACGTTTGCCGACCCACCGGACGTTTCGAATAGCGCCAGGAGGGGTGGCCGATTCTGACCCCATTCCCTATTAACCCCACGCGAAGTGAAGGGTCGTTATCACACACCGAGGTACCGGCTCTGCCGCGCTTGGATGAAACCGTCTTATCTGGGCTCCAATTGGCCCCAACCATCTTCCGGCCGCATGAGCGTAGGGGCCAGGCAAACCTCGCTGAGGGGTGGGAACTCGAAAGGTTCCGGCCAATACTGGCCGTGTCTTCATGCGCACCGACGGACGAGCAGACGATCAACCGCGGCCCTTTACGGTCGCGCTCAACTACCTGCGCTTCGCAGAGGGTTCGGCGCTGGTCGAGATCGGCAATACGCGCGTGTTGTGCGCGGCCACGGTAGAAGACCGGGCGCCGCTATTCCTCAAAGGCCAGGGCACCGGCTGGGTGACGGCAGAGTACGCGCTCTTGCCACGCTCTACCGCCGAACGCACGCAGCGCGAAGCCGTCAAGGGTCGGCTCGGCGGGCGCACGCATGAAATCCAGCGCATCATCGGGCGCAGTTTGCGCTCGGTCGTCGATCTGCGCGCGCTCGGTGAGCGCACGATCCTCCTCGACTGCGATGTCCTCGAAGCCGACGGCGGGACGCGCACCGCGGCGATCACCGGCGCATTCATGGCCCTCGTTCTTGCTCTGGTCCACCTTCGCCAGGCCAACAAGCTGCGCGGCTGGCCGTTGACCGATTGGCTCGCCGCCACATCCGTCGGGTTGGTGGACGGCCGCCCGATGCTCGACCTGTGTTATGAAGAAGATGCGCGGGCGCAAGTGGACATGAACGTGGCGATGACGGGCGATGGCAGATTCGTCGAGATCCAAGGGACCGGCGAGGGCATGCCGTTCGCCCGCGCGGAGCTGGATCGTCTGCTCGCGCTCGCGGGCAAAGGCGTGACGGCGCTCATCGAGAGCCAGCGCGACGTCCTCAAACCGTTCGAATTGCCGGCGTTCGGCAAGAGCGCCAAGGCCGCATCGTGAGCGACCTCGACGGCCTGCTCGCGCTGATCGACGAATTCCACATCACCGACCGCGCGCTCACAAAAGCACGCGAACGCGTGCGCCGCGGCGAAGGGCCCGCGGCAATCGAGGCGCTCGCTCGCGCCGCCGCCAAGTATTTCGGCGATATGGCGGACGAATCACAGGAGCACCTCGCGCAGATCGACCGCAAGCTCGACGACCTGTATCAGCGCCAGTACAATTTGCAAGCTGAGCGCGCGGTCGCGCAGCGCAGGCAAAGCGCGGCAAAGCGCGTGCTCGATCTGCTCGACGAATCGGTCAACCGCGGCCTCGCGCAATGATCCAGCGCGTCATCCTCGATCCGTTCTATCGCTTCTTCGGATATGCCGGCGGCGTCACCATGATGCTCGGCGACGCGCTGCGCTATGCCGTGACGCTGCAGATACGGCCGAGCGAAGTGTTGCGCCAGGCGTACTTCCTCGGCGTGGAGTCCTGGCCGATCATCGTGCTGACGTCGCTGTTCACCGGCGCGGTCATCTCATTGGAGACGGCCAAGGCCGCCGTCCAGAACGGTTTCACCGAATACGTCGGCAGCAGCGTCGCCTACGGCACGTTCCGCGAACTCGGTCCACTGCTCACCGCCGTTGTCTTCGCAGGCCGAGCCGGCGCGGCCATCGCGGCCTCGCTCGGGGCGATGAAAGTCACCGAGCAGATCGAAGCGTTTCAATCGATGGGTGTGAGCCCCGTGAAAGTGCTGGTCACACCGCGCCTCATCGCGTGCATCTTTACGGTGCCGCTGCTGACCGTCTTCGCCGACATCATCGGCATCAGCGCCGGCTACTACATGGCGCACTGGGTCGCCGGCATTCCGCAATACACGTATTTCCACTCGGTCCAACGTGGGACCGACCCGAGCGATTTCTACAACGGCCTTATCAAGGCGGCGGTCTTCGGCGCGATCGTGGCGATCATCGCCTGCTACGAGGGCTTTCGCGCGGAAGGCGGCGCCGACGGAGTGGGGCGGGCCACGACGAATGCGGTGGTCACCGCCGTGATTCTCACCTTCGCGTTCAACTTCGGGCTCTCGTACGTGCTCTTCCGATGATGGAACTGCGATGAGCGGGCTCAATCTCGCGCAAGGCCTGTTCGCCGGGCCGCCGCTGCCGGCCGACGATATCGCCATTCGGCTCGACCGCGTCGCGCTCAAGTACGATGAGAAGATCGTGCTGTCGGATTGCTCGGTCGACTGCAAGCGCGGCCAGGTGACCGGCATCATCGGACTGTCCGGGGCCGGCAAGTCCACCATTTTGCGCGTCATCAACGGTTTGCGGCACGCGGATGCGGGCGCGGTCTACATCGACGGCGAGAACATCACCGGCTGGAACGAACACGAGCTGATCGAGATGCGCAAGAAGATGGGGTTCGCGTTCCAGTACTCCGCTCTGTTCGACTCGATGACCATCGCCGAAAACGTGGCCTATCCGCTGTGGGAGCACACCCGCATGACCAAGGCCGAGATCGACCGCCGGGTGTCCGAAACGCTTGAGGCCCTCGGCCTGTCAGATGTGGAGAACAGCCTGCCCGGCGAGCTGTCCGGGGGCATGCAAAAACGGGCGGGGTTCGCGCGCGCAATCGTGAATGACCCGGAAATCATCCTCTTCGACGAGCCGACTTCGGGGCTGGATCCGATCATGACGCACATCATCGTCACCACGATCAAGAGCATCCAGGAGCGCCTCAAGGCCACCTCGGTGGTGGTCTCGCACGACCTGCGTTCGATCTACGCGCTCTCGGACACGGTCGCGATGCTGTTCGAAGGCACGATCATCGAGTCGGGTACGGTCAACGAGATCCGGCGCTCGCCCAACCCGATCGTCCAGCAGTTCCTACAGGGGAGCGAACTTGGCCCGATCCCGCTCTAGCCAGCGCGGCGCAAGCCCATCAGCGCAGCAGATCCGGGTCGGCATCTTCACGCTGCTCGGCCTGGTGGCCGCATTTCTCGTATTCGTGTACATCAGCGACATCGGTCAGCGCGCGCGCGGCTATCCGATCGCGATCCACTTCAAAGATGTCGGTGGCTTGCAAGAGGGCGCCTCGGTCGTCGTCTCCGGCGTCGCCGTCGGCGACGTCACCCGCATCCGGCTCTTGCCGGACCAGACCGTGCTCGCCGAAGCCGCGATCAACAAAGGCGCGCGCATCTACCGCGAATCGACGTTCACCGTCGAGAGCACGCTCACCGGGCAATCGACGCTGTCCATCAAACCGCCGCTCGACCTCGCGCATGCCACCGTGCTGCAAGCGGGCATCCCGGAAAATCCGGACGACGCGCCCTGGGGCGTGCTGCCGCCGACGATCGGCGATCTCGTGAGCGAGAGCCAAGTCCAGCTCAAGAGCCTGGAGAAGACCATCGCGATGCTCAACGTCGAGATGCCGCAGATCGCGCATCGCTTCAACGACGTCGCCGCGCACACCGATCATCTCATCACGAACGCTGACGCGAACTTCACGGCGTTCTCCGCATCGCTCAACGTCACGATGGCCCAGCTCAATCGCGTGATCAACCTCAGCGGCAACAACATCGTCGATCTCACCGGCAACCTCAATGCGCTGGTGGGCAACAACTCGCAGCGCATCCAGCAGCTCGTCGATGCGCTCTCCGACACGGCCAAGAACCTCAACACGACGATGGCCAACTTCGCGGCGATCACCGG
>DATFYX010000084.1 GCA_035314825.1 Candidatus Eremiobacteraceae bacterium | reverse complement strand
CGAGATCCTGCGCATTCCCGCGGGCAAGACGCCGTATCCCTACCACGCGCACAGCGCGCAGTGGGAGTTCTATCACGTGATCTCGGGCAACGGCAAAGTACGTCATAAGGATGGGACCGAGCCTATCGCGGCGGGGGATGCGTTCATCTTCGGCCCGGACGAGGCGCACCAGTTGATCAACGACGGCGCCGCCGATCTCATCGTGTATGTCGTGGCGGACAATCCGATCGGCGAGTACGGATATTATCCCGATAGCGACAAACACATCGTGCGCACCCCTGCACGCAAACTGCTGCGCTCCGAGCCGCTCGACTACTTCGACGGCGAAGAGTGAACCGGCGCGCCGCCGGCTGCTACGTCCATCTGCCGTTTTGCGATCGCATCTGCCCGTATTGCGACTTTGCGGTCGTCGAGTTCGCGCGCGCGCGCGTCGAGCGCTATCTCAAAGCCGTTCACGCCGAGCTCGCGCGCACGCCGGCCGATTGCGAGCTTGCGTCCGTCTATTTGGGCGGCGGCACGCCCTCGGCGCTGAGCGCCGACGACATCGCGGGGCTGCTGCACGCTGTCTTCGCCCATTTCGGCGTCGAGCCGGGCTCTATCGAGTGCACGCTTGAGGCCAATCCGTCACGCAACGCCGCGGATCTGAACCTCTATCGTAGAGCCGGTGTCAATCGGCTGTCGATCGGCGTCCAATCGTTTGACGATGGCGAGCTTCACAGGCTCGGGCGCGATCACAGCGCCGATCAAGCGCGCGGGTATATCAGCGCGGCGCGCGCGGCGGGCCATCGCAACATCGGCATCGACCTGATCGCCGGCGCGCCAGGGCAAACAGCGCAGTCGTTTCAGGCCACGCTCGCGCGCGCGATCGAGTGTGCGCCTCAGCATGTATCCGTCTACGGCTTGACGATCGAAGCCGGCACGCCGTACGCGCGCTGGTTCCGGCGCTCGCCGGAGGAGTTTCCTGACGACGACGCCACCGCCGATCTGCTCGAGCTGGCAGAACGCGAGCTGACCGCAGCCGGATTCGCGCGCTACGAGATCTCCAATTACGCCAAAGCCGGCTTCGAGAGCGAACACAACCGCGGCTACTGGCGCCAGCAGGACTGTGTGGCGCTCGGCATGTCCGCCTCCGGTTACGAGGGTGGCAGGCGGTTCCGCAACGCGCGCTCGTTCGAAGCCTACTGCGCCGCCATCGAAGCGGGGGCTTCGGCGCAAGAAGAAGAGGAAAAGCTCGCTTTCGAGGCCCGCTTGGGCGAAGCGGCCATGCTCAGCCTGCGCACGCGCGAAGGCATACAGGACGGGGATTTCCGCGCCCGCTTCGGAGTGGATCCGCGCCTGGTTTTCGCCGCTGCCATAGATAAATGTCGCCGGGCCGGCCTGCTCGAAGAAGACAGCCAGGGGGTCCGGCTCTCGGCGCGGGGGAGGCTTTTGGCCAACACCGCATGTTCTGAATTCTTACATCCTTCATTCATACCGGCCCCCGCCGGTGTTGGGAAAACTACTTCTTAGAATAATTTTCGCGCTGTTGTGCGGGCTGCTCGGCTTGGCCGCCGGGATCGAGCTTGGGCGCATCCCTGCGCTCGCGAGCCAGACGGGCACGCTGGCGCATCTGCGCGATATCGGCATTCCGACGCTCATCGCGCTCATCGGCGTCGCTGTGTCGCCGTATCTCGCCGCCGCTTTCGAGCGCGTGTCGAGCGCCTTCGAAGATTCGATCGTGGGCATGGCGCCCGCCGAGGCGCTCTCGGGCGCGATCGGACTCGTCATCGGGCTGATCGTCGCGTTCTTGGTGCGCGACGTCTTCCAACCCATCAACCAGATGCCGCGCTTCGGTCCCATCATCTCGATCGTCGTCTACATCCTCATCACGCTGTTCTTCGCGTACACCGGCCTGCGCATCGGCGTGCGCCAGCGCCTGTCGAGCTGGGTGCGCACCGGTCCGCGCGACGGCGCGGCGCCGCCCAAACTGCTCGACACGTCGGTCATCGTGGACGGGCGCGTGCTCGAAGTGGTGCAAGCGGGTTTCATCGAGGGACGTCTGCTCGTGCCCAAGTTCGTGCTCAAGGAGCTGCAGGCCATCGCCGACTCTTCGGATTCCATGCGCCGCGCGCGCGGCCGGCGCGGCCTTGAGATCCTCAACCGTCTGCGCGAAATCTCGGGGCGCCTGGAGATCATCGACAAGGATGCGCCCGAGCGCGACGTCGACAGCAAACTCGTGACGTTGGCGCGCGAAATGGAGGCTCCGATTCTGACCAACGACTACAATCTCAACCGGGTCGCGCGGCTGCAAGGCGTGACGATCCTCAACGTCAACGAGCTGGCCAACGCGATCAAGCCGGTCGTGCTGCCCGGCGAAGAGATGTCGGTCAACATCGTCAAGGACGGCAAGGAACAGAACCAAGGGGTCGGCTATCTCGAGGACGGCACCATGATCGTCGTCGAGAACGGCAAGCGCTTGATCGGCGAGACCGTCGGAGTGCAGGTGACATCCGTGCTGCAGACCGCGGCGGGCCGCATGATCTTCGCGAAACCGAAAAAAGCATGAGCGTCGCCGCTATCCTGGCCGCGGCGGGGCGCGGTGATCGCCTCGGGCGGCCCAAGCAACTGCTCGATCTCGCCGGCAAGCCCATGGCGGCATGGTCACTCGAGGTGTTCGAAGACACGCCGGCGATCGACGCGGTGTACATCGCGTGCGAAGCCGACGAACGCGAACGCTTCGAGGCGCTTGCGAAGGACTACGCGCCCTCGAAGAAGTGCGTCATCGTCGCGGGCGGCGCGACGCGCCAGGCGTCCGTGCACGCGGCCCTGTCCGCAGTCGCGCCGGCGCCGCAGCTCGTGCTGGTGCACGACGGCGCGCGCCCCTTCGTCACGCCCGACATCGTGGAGCGGACGATTGCGGCCGCGCATCAGGGGATCAGCGCTATCGCGGCCGTGCCGGTCAAGGACACGATCAAGCAGGCGCACGACAGCGCGGTGGCGCGCACGATCCCGCGTGCGACGCTATGGGCCGCGCAGACCCCGCAGGTCTTTCCCTACGACGTGCTCGTGGCCGCGCACGCGCGGGCGCTCGCCGACGGCGTGTGGGAGACCGACGATGCAGCACTGGTGGAGCGGCTCGGCGCGCCGGTCGTGCTGGTGATGGGCTCGTACGCCAACATCAAGATCACGACGCCTGAGGATTTCGAGATCGCGCTGTGGATCGCGCAGCGCATGGAGACCGCCCGCCGGTGAGGGTCGGGTTTGGGTTCGACGCGCATCGGCTGGTCGCCGATCGTCCGCTGATCCTGGGCGGCGTGCGCATCGCCTTCGACAAGGGCCTCGAGGGCTTTTCGGATGCCGACGTGTTGACCCATGCGGTCATCGACGCGGTGCTGGGCGCCGCTGGACTCGGCGACTGCGGATCCCGCTTTCCGGCCGGCGATCCGAAATACGCCAACGCGCACAGCATCAAACTGCTGGAACAGGCGTTTGCGCTGCTGCGCCACGCAGGCCTTCGCGTGAGCAACGTGGATTGCACGATCGTCGCCGAGCGTCCGGCGCTGGCCGGCCACATCAACGCCATGCGCGCGATGCTCGCAAACGCGCTCGAGATAGCCGAAGCCGACTGCAGCGTCAAGGCCAAGCACACGGAAGGGCTCGGATTCACTGGTTCAGGTGAAGGCATGGCGGCGTATGCGGTGGCGACCGTCGAGGCGATTCCTTGACCCCCGGCTCACGAATGGAGCGGTCGAATTTATTCGACCGCGCAGAAGCTATCGCCGAAGATAGAAGCTCAGGCTCAGTACGTGTCCGCTTCGCGCCGGCGCCGACCGGTTCGCTGCATGTCGGCGGCGCCCGCACCGCGCTCTTCAATTATCTGTACGCACGCGCGAACAAGGGCGTGCTCGTGCTGCGCTCCGAGGACACCGACGTCGGGCGCTCGACCCTCGAGTCCGAGCGCGCCATCCAGGACGATCTGCGCTGGCTCGGCCTGACCTGGGACGAGGGCACGGATGTCGGCGGTCCCTATGGCCCATATCGTCAGACCGACCGCACCGACCGCTATGGGCTCGCGGCCGCCCGGCTGCTCGAGATCGGCCAGGCCTATCTGTGCTACTGCACGCCGCAAGAGCTCGAGGCCGAGCGCAAAGAAGCCGAGCGCCACGGTCAGGCGCCCAAGTACTCGGGCAAGTGCCGCGAGCTCACCCGCGAGGAGCGCGCCGCCTTTGAAGCGCAGGGCCGCAAGCCGGCGGTGCGCTTCACCATGCCACAGCGCGACATCTACGTCGAGGATCTCGTGCGCGGCTCGGTGCACTTCCCGGCCGGCTCGATCGGCGATTTCGTCATCATGAAATCGGACGGCAATCCCGCGTATAATTTCGCCGCCGTCGTCGACGACGCCGAGATGGCGATCACCCACGTGATCCGCGCGGACGAGCATCTGCCGAACACGCCGCGCCAAGAGGTGCTCTACGAGGCGCTCGAATTGCCGCTGCCGCTGTTCGCCCACGTTTCGATGATCCTCGCGCCGGATCACCAGAAGCTGTCGAAGCGCCATGGCGCGACGTCTGTGGCCGAATATCGCGATCAGGGCTATCTGCCAGTCGCGCTCATCAACTATCTCGCCCTGCTCGGCTGGTCGCCCGGTGACGACCGCGAGTTCTTCACGCTCGACGAGCTCGTGCAACGCTTCTCGCTCGAGCGCGTCACCAAGAGCCCGGCGGTCTTCGACCATGGCAAGCTGCGCTGGTTCAACGCGCATTACTTGCGCGCGCTGCCGCGCGACGACCGGGCGGAGCTTTTCGCGACGTGGGCGCAGCGCGATCCTGTGGTGGCATCGTCAGCCGATATCGTGGATCCGCTATGGCGCGGCCTATTCGCCGACGCGATGAGCGATCACGTCGAAACGCTGGACCAGGTGCCGGCATTGGCGCGTCAAGTGCTGGCCGATGAGGTGGGGATTGAACCCGGGTCGCAAGACGCGCTCTCCGATGAAACCTCGCGCGCGCTCGTCGAAGAGCTCGCGATGATCGCGGCGGCTTGCGACGATCGTGCGGCGCTCGTCGCTGCGACCTCGAAGGAAGCACTCGCACAGCTCGGCGCCAAACACAAGGTGAAGGGCCGAGCGCTGTTCAGGCCGATGCGAATCGCCGCGACCGGCGAGGAGCACGGCGTCGAGCTTCCGATCTTATTGCCGCTGCTCGGTCCCGCGCGACTAGCAGCCCGGCTTCGCTCCGCTCTCTCGAGCGCCGGCTGACGGCGGCGGAGCCGCTAGCTTGTTCCGCTCCCGCCCTGGGAGCCCCGTTGCGGGCCGGAGGGCGGCCAAGCGCCGCGCGCGAACCCACTGTCACCATGGCCACCGAAGCCGCACGCGCAATCCCGACCCACACGGCCATCAACCCGTCCTGTTGTTGTTGACCGGCGCTAGCGCCACGCCCGGTCGCGCGCCCGCCGCGCGCATGTGAGAAGAAGCCCGCGCGACGCGCGGGATGCGAGCAGGACGAAACCATGCAACGAGACTCGATTTTCCGTCAGATACGCCACGACTGGCGCGCATGCTTCGAGCGCGATCCCGCGGCGCGCAATTGGCTCGAAGTGCTGCTGGCCTATCCCGGCTTCCACGCGCTGTTCTGGCATCGCCTCATCAACCACCCGCTGTACCGCGCCGGCGTGCCGGTCATACCGCGCGTGCTCTCCAACATCTCGCGCTTTTTCACCGGCATCGAGATCCACCCCGGCGCCGAGATCGGCGCGGGCTTGTTCATCGATCACGGCATGGGCGTGGTGATCGGCGAGACCGTGGAGATCGGGCGTGACTGCACGATCTATCAGGGCGTGACGCTGGGCGGTACGTCGCTGCAGCGCGGCAAGCGCCACCCGACGCTCGAGGACAACGTCATCGTCGGCGCTGGCGCCGGCATCATCGGCGCAGTGGTCATCGGCGCCGGCTCGAAGATCGCCGCGGGTGCGGTCGTCGTCAAATCGGTTCCGCCCAACTGCACGGTTGTCGGCGTTCCGGGCCGCGTGATCTATCAGGACGGCAAGCCGGCCGAGCCCTTACTGCCGCGCGTGGACATGCCCGATCCCGAAGCGGACGCGATCGCCGCGTTGCAGCAACGGGTCGAGGCGCTCGAGATGGGCTTGCGAAAGCTCGAAGAGCCGGATGGCAGTAAGACTCTACAATAGCCGCACCCGATCGCTGCAGGAGTTCCAGCCGCTCGAACCAGGGCGGCTGACCATGTACGTCTGCGGCATGACGCCCAGTTTTCATCCGCACCTCGGTCACGCGCGCACGTTCTTGACCTTCGACGTCCTGCGCCGCCACCTCACCGCGCGCGGCTACCGCGTCACCTACGTCCAGAACGTCACCGACATCGACGATCGCATCATCGAGCGCGCTGCAACCGAAGGAGTGCCATGGGACGACGTCGCCTCGCGCTATCTTGCGGAATACGAGGCGTGCGCCACGCGGCTTGGGCTGATGCCGCCCGATCATGAGCCGCGCGCCACGCAAGAAATCGCTTCCATTATAGAGCTCATCTCGGGGCTGGTGGCCAAGGGCGCGGCGTACGAGTCTGGCGACGGCGTCTATTTCGCGGTGGACGAGGGCGTGTTTCCGCACTACGGCGAGCTGAGCCACCAGAGCATCGAGGAGCTGCGCGCCGGCGTGCGGGTGGCCGTGCGCGAGGACAAGCGCGGCCGCCTCGACTTCGCGCTTTGGAAGAAGGCGAAGCCCGGCGAGCCCAGCTGGCCCAGCCCGTGGGGGCCCGGCCGCCCGGGCTGGCATATCGAGTGCTCGGCGATGGCGCGCAAGTATCTCGGCGACCAGATCGACATCCACGGCGGCGCCGCAGACCTTATCTTCCCGCATCACGAGAACGAGGTCGCCCAGACCGAGACCTTTACGGGCAAGCATCCGTTGGCGGACTTCTGGGTGCACGCGGGGCTGCTCAACGTCGACGGCCAGAAGATGAGCAAGTCGCTGGGCAATTTCACGCCGCTCACCCAGGTGCTCGACCGCTATCCGGCGGCCGTCATCCGCTATCTTTTCTTACAGACCGGCTATCGCAAGCCGAGCAACTTCACCGCCGAGTCCATCGAAGCAGCGGGCAAGGGATTGCGCGGACTGTATGCCGATCTCGACAAACTCCGCGCCGCCGCGCCAAAGGAGCCCCCGGAGCGGTCGAGTTTACTCGACCGCGAAGACGATGCCGCACTCGCCGACTTCAACGCGTTCCTCGACGACGACCTGAACACCGCGGGCGCCGTTGGTTGGCTGCAGACTTATGTGAAGAGCGCGATCAAGGATCGCACGAGGGCGACAAGAGCTGTTGCGGTCGTCGAGCAGGCGCTCGAACGGCTCGGCCTGCCAACCGACGCGCAAAGCGCCGGCGTCGCAGCGACCTCGTCGCAGGTCAAGTTGAGCAAAGCCGCGCGCATGGAATTTTCGATCATCGCCGGCGAGCGCGACGCGCCCGACGTCGATCTCGTTGAAAAGGTCGTGGCGATCCGCGAGCAGGCTCGTAAGTCCAAGGACTGGGCGAAATCGGATCGGTTGCGCGATGCGCTCGCACGCGCGGGCATCGCGGTCAAGGACACCGCGTCAGGTTCGCAGTGGAGCGTCGATGGCAGCAGCTGACGAGACCATCGTCGGCATCCATCCGGTCTCGGAGGCGCTTGCGGCTGGTGAAGCGGTCAAGAGCGTCATCATCGCACAGCACCGTCGCGACGATGCTGCGTTGCAAGAACTCGTCGCCGCCGCGAAGCAACGCGGCATTCCGGTGCACACCGAGCCCGAATCGTGGTTCAAACGCTTTGGCGATGCACGCCACCAAAATGTCGCTGCTCGCATCGCCCCGTTCGCGTACGCGGACTGGGCGCACATACGGCGCACGCTGATCGACAAACCCGATGCGTTAGTCGTCGTTGTCGATCACGTCGAGGATCCACAGAACCTTGGCGCGATCATGCGCGCCGCCGAAAGCGCAGGCGCCGACGCGCTCGTGATTCCCGACCGCCGCAGCGCCACCGTGACCGCCGCGACCAGGCGAGCCGCTGCCGGAGCGGCTTCCCATCTTCCGGTCGTCGCTGTCCCGAATTTGGTCAGAGTTCTGGAGGACCTTAAAACGGACGGCCACTGGGTCTATGGGCTTACCGGCACCCCGAACGCGCGGCCATATACCGATGTCGATTTCCGGGGAAAGTGCACGCTCGTCGTGGGCAGCGAGGGGAAAGGCTTGGGCCACCTGGTTTCGGAGCGTTGCGACGGACTTGTCAAGATCCCGATGCGTGGCCGAGTCGCTTCATTGAATGCGGCCGCGGCATGCGCCGTGGTCCTCTACGAGGTGCTCAGACAACGCGCGAAAAGCTTGTGATTAACGGCACGAGCCCGTCCCGGGAATCCTTGACGAAAGAGGAGCCTCCCCCTATAATCGGTAGGGCACATAACACAGGCATAATCATGCCGAGAAGCAGGGCCGGAGGTTCATCAACAACTTGGGGGCACTTCATCAAACGGAAGAAACCCTGGACTACAGCGAGCGAGCGGACGAAGAACTCGTCAATGCGGCCAAGTGCGGCGACAATCTGGCCATGGAGTTTCTGCTCAACAAGTACAAGAACTTCGTCCGTATCAAGGCTAAGAGCTACTTCCTCATCGGCGCAGACCGCGAAGACATCATCCAGGAAGGCATGATCGGCCTCTACAAGGCCGTGCGCGACTTCCGGGCGGATAAGCTATCGTCGTTCCGCGCCTTCGCGGAGCTGTGCATCACGCGTCAGATCATCACGGCCATCAAGACGGCCACGCGGCAAAAGCACATCCCGCTCAACCAGTACATCTCGCTCAACAAGCCGATCTACGACGAGGACAGCGAGCGCACGCTGCTCGACGTCATGGCGAGCGCGAAGATGTCCGATCCGGAAGAGCTGGTCATCAATCAGGAAGTCTCAGAAGACATCAAGGAGCGGATCCAGGAGAACCTGAGCGACCTCGAGTCGCAGGTGCTGCTGAGCTATCTCGAGGGCAAGTCGTACCAAGAGATGGCGCGCGATCTCAACCGCCACGTCAAGTCGATCGACAACGCGCTCCAGCGCGTCAAGCGCAAGATCGAGAAGAACCTGAGCGAAGTCGAGCTGTACTAGGCGCTCTCACCACACGAACGTAGGACCCGAGCAGAGCTCGGGTCCTTTTTCTATCCGGATCCGCGTAAGGGATCAGAGCTCGACGGTCGGCAGCATCGTGTCCGAATACTGCCACGCGGCTTTGAATTGCTCGCGCACCGACGCGGCCTCGCCGGACCGGCCTTGCCCCTCGAGCGCCGCACCAAGACCGAATAGCGAGCGGGGGTTTCGCGGGTTGCGTTGCAGATCGGCGCGGAAGACCGCCTCGGCCTCCGGATAGCGCTGCAATTGCAAGAGCAGGCCGCCGAGCGACTCGCGGACGGGGTGGTACCAATCGGGCGGTTCGATGTAGATCAGACCGTCCTGCACCTTGACCGCGCTCTCGAGCAGCGAGACCGCCGTCGCGGAATCGCCGCTCTCGCGGGCGATCTTCGCGCCAAGCTCGTCTTGTGCGATGCCGAGCAGATCCGCTGAGCTGTTGGTGAAACCCATGATCGTCGGCACCTTGAGCTCGCCGTCGGCTGCTTTGACAGCGGCAAGCTCGACTCGGGCGTTTGCCAAGTCGCCGGTCGACGCGAAGGCCATACCGCGGCAGAAGTGCCAGAAGGCGACTCGCATCGGCTCGTCGGCCGACGCAGCCGGCTGCGTCATCGCCAAGATCTCCGTCCAACGGGCGAAGCGTAAAGGCACGTACATCGCGGGGATCATCGCACCCGAGCTTTGCAGGAGACGCTGTGTCGCTGCGGCGCCCTTGTAGTCGCCCTGCATGCTGTAGCCGTACGCGAGCATCGTCAGGTTGTGCCCATAGTAACCCGAGGCCTCACGGTCCTCATGCATCGCCAGGTACGCGCGGTCGTGTTGGGTCGCATGCTCGTTGCTCATCACCGCCGACTCGAAGGCGCCCGTGCGCATGTACGTGTGCGCGGGCATGTGCACCAGGTGAGCCGCCGCCGGCTCGAAATTCATGCCGCTCAGACGCGACGCGGAGATCAGCGCCCGCTCAGGGGTGGTGGACGCCTCGGTCGCGTGGATGTAGAAATGGTTGGCGCCGATATGATCGGGTTCGCGGCGCAGCACCGATTCCAAGACCATGACGATCGTCTGGGTGCCGGTGACCGGCTGGCCGGCCGGGGTGTACAGCGCCCACGGCCGCAGATCCATCATGCTTTCCGCATAGAGCGTCGCCGCGTCGAGGTCGTCTGGATACTTGACCACCAACTGCTGCATCGCGGACGCGTACGCGGCGTCGAGTTTTGCGAAGTCAGGCTTGGCGGTGTTGGTATAGCGCGCCGCGAGCGCGTCGATCCAAGCTTGATCCAACCCGTTTGCTCCGGAGGCGAGCGCTTTCGCTTTTCCTAGCGCGGCGAAGGCCGCGTGCTCGCCGGCTTCGTCGATCGAGACGTTGATGTTCGAGCCGTAGGTCATGGCGATGCCCCATTGCGCCATCGCCAGATGCGGATCGGCCGCTGCGGCTTGTTCGAATGCGCGGCGCGAAGCCTCGCGGTTGAAGGCATACAGCAAGGTCAGACCCTGGTCGAAGTACGCCTGCGCCATCTGATTGGTCGTCGAAACCGGGTGATGCTGGCGCGCCTGCGACGAAGCGGACATATCCATCGCGGCCGACGGCCCGCTTGTGGTGAGGATGAGCGACAGCACGGTGGCGAACAACATCATATCTCCCGTCAGCGGCGAGCGGCGAACTGGTTGGGGTCGTAGTTGGGGACCTTCGGGCGCGGGATGTCCCTCCACCACGCGCTGTAGTTCGCCAGCCATTCGAAGTTCTCGAATAAGTACTCGTTCTGGTTGTAGCGGCGCCAATGCAGAACGAACTCTTTGATCGTCGCCCAGCGATCGCGCAGCATGAAGCCGACGGCATCGCAGATGAGCGTCACGTCGAGCACCTCGCGGCGCGCAAGGCACGCGATGGTCTCCACGAACTGGCCGACCATGGACAGCGCGCGCTCGTCATCGGAGCCGAAGAACTTCTCCGCGATGTCTTTGTCGGTCGGATAGCGCGCCGCGACGCCGCGCAGCTGCGTGAACACGTGCACCACCTCGGTCGAAGTCAACCGGTCGATAGCCTCGAGAATGGCCAGCGCGTTGCGTTCGTGCTCCATCTGACGCACTTGCCGCGACAGCATGTACGTGGTAAAGACGACCGTCGCAAAGGCGATGACCAGCGACGCGATCGGGACGATTTGTTCCAAGCCAGCAACCCCCCGTCCAGGTTGCTACCTAAGCGTGCGAGAACCTCTCGCGCAAGATTCGGAACTTCCGCACGGACGCTCGCGTTCCAGGGCTGACGGGAGGTCGTTATGTCGCAGTTTCGTCTTATCGTCGCGTTGTGCGCAACGGCGGTAATCCTACTCGGGGTCAGTGAGCAAGCGACGGCCGGATATTCGGTCGCCGATGTCCAGGGCGGCAACACCGGGCCGGTGCGCGCGATGTCACCGCCGCCGCGACCGACACCCAAGCCGACTCCGAAGCCCAAGCCTGTCCCTGCGCCCTCGGATGTCCGTCCGGTGCAAAGCGTGCACGACTGCGCATCGGCGCTCGCGCTGTTGGCGACGATCTGCGATAACGGCGTCAAGTCCGGCGATCTGCAGCTGTTGTGGAAGGACGGCGCCTCGAAGCTTGACGGCTATAAGGTCTATCGAGTCGATGGCGGTCACAATAACGTCGTGGTGGCGACCTCGAACGGCCTGACGCCGAAATACGCGCTGATCACCAAGCCTGGCGGAGGCTACGAAGGAGCATGTTATGCGGTGACCGCCTATCTCGGAAACCGCGAATCGGCGCACAGCGAGAAATACTGTGTCCAATCGGGATCGACGGCATCGACCGAAACCTTTTCACCTTCTCACGTGCGCTCGTATGTCATCTACATCGATCCCACGATAACGGATCCGAATAACTACGCCAATACGCTTTCGTTGGCTGCGCTCATCTCTAAGCTGCAAGGCAGCGATTTTGGCGCAGTGCTGCCCTCGCAGCTGCTCGCCGCGAATCATTCGGTCTCGGTCAGCGGGAGCGGATATGTCGGCTATCAAGACGCCTATTATGCGGAGGCGATTGACACGAGTCAGTTCCGGACCGGCTACCCCAAAGGCTACGCCAGGATCAAGTCACGCGCCGGCTACGATTTCAATCTCGGCAAGCTGGCGAACCGCAAGATCTATTCGGCGATCCTCACGCTCGACGTCTCGCAGACGATGCAGGATACCGCCGGCCATACCCGCTTTCGGACCGACGACTATTCTTGCGCCGACACGTATTCGCTGGGCAAAGACTTTTGGTGGAGCTATAGCGGCGCACTGAACAATACCTCAGGAGGCGGCCACATCGGCCTGAAGTCGGGCCCGGTCGTAACGGTCGACATGACAGGGACCGTTGAGAACTGGGCGGCTGACGGAAACCAGCGCGACTATGGGTTCATCCTCAGCAACGCGCTCGCGGACACCAACGCGATGCCGGCGTATCCCGACCTCGGCTGTTTCACCAAGTACTACAACGCGTCGCTCAAAGTGATCTACTTCTGAGGCCTTCGCCGATCCGGATCGCGATGAGTGTTCGATCCGTCCGTTAGCCTAGAAAATGGAGCGTCTAAGATGATTCGCGTCGGTGATCACGTCATAGTGCGCGGCGAGGGTGAAGAAGCGATAGTCACCGCAGTGCATCCCGACTCACAAGTAGAGATCGAGTACCTTCACGCATCGGCTAGCGGTGCGCGGCGCAAACGCTACGCCGCGGAGGCGCTTGAGGTCATCGAGGGCGGTCACGGTGAGCGGCGACAGTGATGATGCTAAGACACCCGTCCGGCCCCTAGCCGGCCATTCTTTCGTAAACTTCCCTTTCGGAAAGCCGGCCGTTGTACATTTGGCTTCATCCGTGATTGGCTCGATGATAGCCCAAAGTCTCGAGCAATGAGTGGATAATTTCAAGTTCATGGATTCGTGGCCGGCGCGGGTGCGGTGGCTGCTGGTTCTTCCAGTCGCCGCGGCGTGCTACAGTCTGTCGTTCGGGCTCTTTATCGTCATGTTCAACATCGTCTGGCACCTCCACGGCAGTTTCAACGCGCTCTTCGATGTGGTAGTTGCGATCTGCAGTGCTGCGTTTGTATGGCTTAGCCTCGCGACCGCTCCACGCTTCAAATTGCTCGTAGCCTTGGTTCTCGCACTTGTTCCTCTCGCGTATGCTCGTTCTGAGTATGCGGCTTACCCAGTCGGCGGGGGTCTGGGCGCTCTATTTCTCCAGCAAGAAAAGGCCCTCCAAACCGTAATGAGGAGCCAACGATGTTTAGTGTAGCAGCACTGCTTCTAGCCGCTTTACTAACGAAGGAACAGCTGGTTCAAGCCAGGGGCTACGGGTGCAATTTTGCTGGCGCTAAGACCGTAGCCATTCTCGCGCAGAATCAAACGTTGTTTGGACCAAGGGGCCGAGAGATTGACGTTCCAGCCACGGTTTCACCGGATGGTGGTCTTCGGTTCCAGTTCACCCTTCCGCCCGGCTCTTTCGACATTGCGTACTGGGTAAGGGGCCTGGGATGCGATAGCGGCGGTGGCGGGATTACGATTCTGCCCGGATATGATCGACGCATTCTAGTTTCCATGTTTTCGTATCCCCCTCACCCCAAGGATAATCCGAACGTAGACAATCTGGGCACGATTATGGACTGGCATAACCGCAAGTTCTTCTCGGGGACTCTACCAGCGGTAGACCTCAGCGTCAGCGTTGTGGTGTCGGCGAGCGGTGACTGCCCCGATGAAACAGCGCCGGAATACGCTGCCGCTATTGACGGGGATGCTTACTATGTCGGGTACGTCTCAGCTATAAGCGGAAAGCACACGTTCTTGAAACTACGCAACGACTTTGATACTGCGTACTTTGCGCTTCCCGATGCAACTCCGGCGGGCTCGAACGATCAGTACGTGATCCGCAATATCACGGTTGACGATCTGCGCGTACTTGGCACCCACAGTCGGAATGGGGGTCAGTGCATTCGCACGCCGTCGGGACTATCGTCAACATTCGGTGAATAGGTTAGACTGAGCGGAATTCGGTATGATTCCCCCACACAACCCAAAAGACTCAGACGCTATCAAGGGCCCGCTATCCGCATTGGCGCGCCAATGAAAATTCGGTTTGAACGGCGCAAAGATCGCTTGGCCGAACCTTTCAACACCTGGCTCGTCCTAATGGCGCTGACACTTGCTTTGGTCAACTGTTTCCTTTTCTTGCGAACAACGGGTCCGCCGGGCTTAGAAAGGGCCTTGCCGACCATTGGGTTGGTCTGGTTCTCATTGCAGGCCCTGGGCTGGCTCTGGATATTGGCAAGGCAACTCATGCGCGAGAAAACGCTCAAGCCTGTAAACGAGCCGGGGGCGGGCGGCTTAGCTGTAACTCTTGGAGATTCGCTAGTCATTCTGGGGATCGTCGGAGAGGTGTTAGGAATAGTGTTGCTGATCGACGGCACTCTTGGCACCCTGCGCTAGGGCCGCTTGCTAACTCGTAGCGAGTAATGGCCGCCCGTCGCCCCCCTAGGCCGGCCAGAATTCGGATTTGATTCACCTACGCAACCGCCAGTCAGAGGAACCTTTGTCAAGCTACTGGCGTCGTCTGCTTAAAATATTCGCGTGGATAGTCTGCGCTCTCTTCGGCGCGGGCTATGGAATGTTCACGGTTGCGGAACACTCTTCAGGATGGCAGTGGGGGATAGCGACACCCGTGCAGATCCCCCTATTTGGGATCTTGGGTCCAATGGTCTTCTGGGAAATCGGACTGCTTGTTCTGGTC
>DATFYX010000083.1 GCA_035314825.1 Candidatus Eremiobacteraceae bacterium | reverse complement strand
GCCGGGTATACGACGACTTGGCAACAGTGATTGAGCACGTAGAGTTTGTCGCTGCTGTCGATAGCGATATCGAGACAATCATGATCCTGGTCCGGGCTTTGGACCGGAATGTGCCGCAGCGGCACGGTATCGACGCTCTCGCCGGGCGCATAGACATCGACACCCACGGACGGTTCGTGCGACCGGCACACGTAGAGGCTGCCCTTGGAATCGATCGCGACGCCGTTGATGAAGCCGCGTTGCGCCGACATCATGATGTGCCGCGTGTACGACGGGGCGGCGGACGTCGATCCAGCGGTGGCGAGAGGTAGTCGGAATACCATGATGTCGTGAACGTCGCTGATCTCACCATTGGGCTGTATGTCCCAGCGGGCGATGACAAGCGCCTGCGGCTGCGAGAAAGCCGCCTCCGGCGCTAGCAGCGGATACGACCGAGCCGCGACGGCAACTGGTGTGACCGGAAGCTGGGCGCCTTGCAACGGAGGTGCTGAGAATAAGGAAGCAAGGAACATCGACTTCGGCGTCGATCTGTCGGGCGTTGCCAACATCACAGCATTCATCGGGAGGTCTGTGCCGACGTTGAAACTTCTCAGATGGATGAAATATTCGTCGCCGTCCTTCGTCACGTCTCCCACGACATAGATCTCGGCTCGGATCGCCGCCGCGGCGTTCCTTACCGAGGTGTCGCCCTGCTGCATGGCCCTCGCGTCGAACCCCTCCAGTTGGCTGATCTGCTCGGTAAGCGATTGGGTCATCGCTGCAGCGACGTCTTTGAGCTCCGGGGCTGACGTCAGCGAAAAAACGGCTACGAGCCGGGTCTTCACTCGCGCAGAGGAAGGGACCGCCACACATACCATAGCGACGACGAGCGCGAGACACTTGGCGACGAGGTTCAGATTGCCCATCGATCGTTGGCGAGCTTTGTCTCGCTACGGCCTTTCCTTCGCGCGAGGGTAGTGGTGCGCGAGCGCTTCTCCAGTCACGCCCACGCCGTGCACGATACCGGTGGTCAGATCGGTGGCCTTGATCTGCTGCGCGACCTCGGCGACGACGCGATCCCAAAACGCCTGCCCGACCTTGCCGTGGATGCCCGCGCCGCCGAGCACGTGCAACTCGTGGCGCGACGGCACGACGTAGAACAACACGCCGCTCTCGTCCATCGGGTGCGCTCCGCGCAGCTTGCCGAACGCGTGTTTCGTGCCGCGCTGTGCCGCACCCCAGAAATGCGGCGACAGCGTCACGTAGATCTTGCCGCTGGTGTTCGCTTCTGCGGCTTTGATGGCGTCGCTGATGCGCCGCTCGTCCACGTGGCGCGCGAGCGGATGCTTGTCCTGTGCCATGCTATATGCTCACCATGACGCCGATGCGCCCCCGCCTCCGCCCATGCCGCCTCCGCCGGAGAAGCCCCCGAAGCTGTCGCCGCTCGATCCGCCGCTGTCACCGCCGCTAAAGCCGCCCCACCACCCCGCTCCGGCGCCGCCCGAGCCGATCGTGTACCCACGACCGGCAGCATATCGGGAACTGCGCGCGATCAACGTGACGACGACGAAGAAGATGATCACGAAGATCAGCGGCACGAGGATGTCCGCCGGCGACGCGTTCGAAGCCGTGCTCTCGTTGTTCTCGCCGGTCTGCTCGGGCGATGCGCCGCCGATGGTCGCGATGAGCGCGTTGACGCCATCCGTGACCGCGCCGTCCACATCGCCGGCCTTGAGCTTGGGCGCGATGATGTTACGCGCGATCTGCGACGCGCGCGCGTCGGTGACAACGCCCTCGAGTCCGTAGCCGACCTCGATGCGGATCTTGTGGTCTTGCATGAACAGGAAGAGCGCAAGACCATCGTCGAGTCCCTTGCGCCCGACCTTCCATTTCGTGAACGCGCGGATCGTCCAGTCCTCGAGCGGCGCGCCGCCGGTGGTCTGGCCGATCCAAACGATGATCTGGTGGCCGGTCTTCTGATCGTACTCGGCGAGCTGCGTGTTGAGCGAGGTCTGCGTCGCGGACGAGAGCACGCCCGCCGTGTCGGTGACGAACTGCTCGGGCATAGGCGGGATCGGCGGTTCTGCCGCGCGCGCCGTCGAGACCGACGCCGAGAACGTCAGCGGCGCGGCGAGCAGTGCGCCGAGCAGCGCGATGCGGAAAGTGCTGCGCGCCAGCGAAGTGCGCAACTAGAACTTGACCTGCGGCGCCGTCTCCGCGCCCGGCTGCGCCTTGAAGTATTCCTTCGGCTTGAACTGCTCGCCGAAGATGCCCGCGACGAGAACTGTCGGGAATGATTGACGGGTGGTATTGAACGTCTGCGCCACCTGATTGTAGCGCATGCGCTCGACCGCGATGCGGTTCTCGGTGCCTTCTAACTGCGATTGCAGCTCCAGGAAATTCTCGTTGGCCTTGAGCTGCGGGTAGTTCTCGACCACCGCGAGCAGCCGTGAAAGAGCATTGGTCAGGCCGTCCTGCGCGGCTTGGTACTGCGCGAACCCTGCTGGGTTGGTCGGCAGGCTCGATGCGTTGACGTTCACCTGGCCGACCTTTGCGCGTGCGTCTGCCACTGCGATGTACGTGCTCTTCTCGAAGTTGGCAACGCCTTTGACCGTTTCGACCAGATTCGGGATAAGGTCGGCGCGCCGCTGGTAGACGTTCTCGACTTGTGCCCACTGCGCGTCGACGGCTTGGCTCTGCGCGACGAGCGTGTTGTACGTGCCCGCGAGCCACGCGCCCACGATGAGGACGATGACGACGATTGCGATCAGGCAGCCGATTAAGCCGCGACTCATGCCTTTGCTCCTTTGCTTCCGGTCCGGGGTGGGAACGTTCCGGCGGCGGGCAAGGGTCCCCTCGGGTCCCGTTGAAGCGGACCCGCCTCGGGGGTGCCAACCATGAGCCGACAGTCCGCGCCGGTCCTCGCAGCAGTCGCGTCGGTCACCTTGGTCGTGCTGACTGGGTGCAGCCGCAATGCGCCGTCAGCCGTGCCTTCGCCGACCGCGGTGCCCGCCCAGTGGCCGATGTATAACGGCACGTATCAGGCCGACCGTTGGTCGGCGCTTGATTCCATCAACACCGGCAACGCGAAGACGCTCAAAGTGGCGTGCATGATCTCACTCGGAGAGACCGGCGCGTTCCAAGCCGGCCCGGTGATCGCCGGCGGCACGATCTACGTGACGTCAGCACATAACACGTACGCGATCGACGACACGACCTGCAAGCTGAAATGGAAGTCGACGTACGTGCCGACCGGGCCGGAGCCGTTCAACACCAATCGCGGCGTCGCGCTCGACAACGGCACGCTGTTCCGCGGCACCCAAGACGACCACATCCTCGCGATCGATGCGGCAACGGGCGCGGTGAAGTGGAACGTCAAGATCGCCGACTCGAACGCGAGCATGTTCCTAAGCGCGGCGCCGATCGTTTGGAACGGGAAGGTCTTCATCGGCCTGGCGGGCGCGGACTGGGGCATACGCGGGCGCATGATGGCGTTCGATGAGACCGATGGGCATCAGCTGTGGAGTTTCGATCTGATACCCGAGGGCAGCGAGGCGGGCGCGCAGACGTGGGGCAAGGCTTCCACGGCGTCGACCGGCGGCGGATCGACTTGGACCTCATATTCGTTGGATCCGGCGACCGGTGAGCTGTTCGTGCCGGTCGGCAACCCCGCGCCGGATTTCTCCGGCGACTATCGGCCGGGCGCGAACTTATACACCGATTCGCTCGTGGTGCTCGATGCGAACACCGGCGCGTTGAAATGGTACTATCAGACGGTGCCACACGACGTGCACGACTACGACGTCGGCGCGCCGCCCGCGCTGATCACGACCAAGGGCGGGCGCGATCTCGTCGTCTTCGGCGGCAAGAACGGTTATCTATACGCGCTTGACCGCACGACGCACGCGCTGGTCTACAAAGTCCCGGTCACGACCATCCGCAACGCGAATGCGGCACCGACGGTCGCGGGCGTGACGGTCTGCCCCGGCTGGGTCGGCGGCGTCGAGTGGAACGGACCCGCGTATGATCGCCCAGATAACGAACTCGTGGTGGGCGCGGTCGATTGGTGCAGCACGTATCAACTCGCAGAGGCGAGATTCGTCGCCGGGAAGTTCTTCTTGGGCGGTGCGGCGATACCCGGACCCTGGCAGAACGCGCATGGTTGGATCACCGCGGTCGACGCGGACACCGGGAAAGTCGATTGGAAATACAAGACGAAAGGTCCGGCGGTCGCGGCGGTGGCGCCGACGCAGGGAGGCGTGGCCTTCACGGGCGACCTCGCGGGCAACTTCTACGCGTTCGATTCGAAGGCGGGCACGCCGCTGTACACCTACGACACGGGTGGCGGCGTCGCAGGCGGCATCGTCGCGTATCAAGAGAGCGGCAAGGAGTATGTCGTCACGACATCGGGCAACGTATCGCGGTCGATCTGGCCCGGCGCCGCCGGCTCCATGAAAGTCTACGTATTCTCGTTGTGACGCGATCCGGCTTCATGTGGTGCGCGGCGATCGCGCTGCTTTTCGCTGCATCGCCCGCGCGTGCGTTCTCGCCGGCGCTCACGGCGGCGGAAACGCAGGCTGCCGTCGCGCAAGGACGTGGAGCGGCCGCGGCGCACCTGGGATACGATGCGGGCAGCTATCTCTTATACTCAGCGCCCGATACGCTACTGCTCGCTCCCGGCCAGGGTTCGATCGACGCGGTCGTCGTGGGCACGCCGTTCGAGCGCGTGACCTACGCGAGTTATCTGGCCGCGTTTCAGGAGTCGAAGATCTCCGCGGAGGCGATCGTTGCTGCCGCGGTGCCGGATACGATCGACTTCGTCGTCTTCGCGCACAGCGGGAATCCCAAAGATCAGACGTTCTTGCATCGTTTTCGATCGGCTGGCGTCACAGCCGCGAGCCGGGTGCTCCCGGCGTCGAGCACGACGCTTTTCGGGCCGGCGGAAGACTTCTACACGACGTCGGAGGGCAAGCGCGTGCCGCGCTGGCTGGGCTACGAATCGTTCCGCTTCGACCTGCGCGCGTTGGCGGCGGCGGGCGTCGACATCTCACATCTCAAGGGGACGTTCGCGGTGGTCGACCCCTACGGCCGACATTATTCGTTCGCGTTCGATCTGAGCAAGTACCGGTAGATCACTTCACGAGCAACTCGCCGCGGACGCTGGGCACAAGCTCGATGAGCTCGATTTCTCCTTCGGGAAAGCGCGCGATGATCTGGAGCTCTCCTCCTACAGCCTCGATATAACGTCGCAGCGTGCTCACATAGAGGTCCGTGCGATGCTCGAGCTTCGATACCTCCGGCTGGGTCATACCAAGCAGGTCAGCGAGGGCGTCTTGCGTGAGCTGTCGCGTTCGCCGCAATTCGCTCAGCAAAGCAGCTCGCTTCTTGTGATGATCCTCGGCACGATCAATCACGCCGGGCTTTGAGCGGGTTGCGCGAATTTCGCTCCATTTCTTAGTCTTAGGCATCAGATCAGACCCTCTGCTTTCAGCTCTTCAAGATAATACGGATAGTCGAAACGCCTCTCGATTAGAACACGTTACGTGATAGACTATGTCGCGGAGGGTCCAGCTTATGAACATCACGTGCTACCGTTCGTCTGCCGCATTTGCAACGATCGCATTGTTCCTGGTCCAGTTCGTTAGTGCTAGTCCGGCGCCGGCGGCGGTAGGCGGCGGCAACACTATGACGACAAATACCGTGTCGGCAGTGAATCCATGCGCGGGCGGACCGCCCGCGGTGGGCTTCACGCGCATGCCTCCGCGGCCCGTTACGGTCGCCCCAATCGTGAATCACAGCCCGGGGAACGGCGGGCCAGGCGGGATGCAAGCGATGCATCCAGCGACTCCCAAACCCACTGCCTCACCGGTACCGACGATGCCGCCCAACTGCGCGTACCTCGTGGTGACGTCGACGGCGCACAACAGCGTACAGTGCAATACGTTCAGCCTCACCGCGTCGAGAAGCGGCGCCGTGATTTCCAAGAGTTTCTTGCAGAGCTCCACGCCCGCCAATGACTTGCACTCGAACGTGTGCACGTGGATATTCATAACGCCGGTGCCGACAGGCGTACCACTCGGCGTCTCCGTGATCGGGACCTCGGTGACCGCAACAGTAACTATTCCGTCGGGCTATGCCGGACCGGGGCCGTACTCGCAGACCTTCACCGGTCTCTGACGCCCGCGCTCAAGAGCGCGGGACTACGTTTCGCGCTCTACATTAGGTTTTGAAGTCGAGCGTCTGCTCCGTGCTTTGGCTGCCATCGGTCACGATGACCTTGACGCGGTGAGCGTGCGCAGCGGGATCGATCTTTATAGTCGCGCTTGTCACCGGCTCTTCGAACACGCGCCGATCGTATGACGCGCCGCCGTTGCTCGAGTAGAGCACCGTACTCCATTGCCGCCCCGTCGTGACGGCCGCGCTCCACGAGAGGGCAATCGTCGCGCTGCCGGCGTGCCGCACCGCCGCGCCCGGCGTCGCGATGTGCACCACCGGCGGCGCCTGTGAAACGGCGCGGCGCAGCACGAAACCGTTTGGACCTTGCAGCTCGACGCTGGCCACGCCGGTCATGCGCGGCACCTGGAACGAGAACGGCACGACGTCCGACTGCTTTCCGTTCTCGTCGGCCCACTGCGGCTCGAACGGGAACGTCGCCAGCGGCGCGCCGCCGGCATCTCGATAGACGATCGCCCACGTCTCGCCCGCTACGGCGGACCGCGACTCTAATTGGATCTCGCTATCGATGTCGTAATACGGCCAGATCAGCGCGCCCGCTTTGCCGCCCGCGCGCGAGACCAGGCCGCGCACCAGCAGCGCCGGCGGATCCGGCTTCTTGCGCAGCGCACTGGCCAGATTCCAGTACGTGCACTGCGCGATCCATGTGTATCTATCGACATCGCCGCTCCCCATGAACGGTTCTTTGCGTTCCTTCTTCTCGCGCGGGCCGGGGACGCCGGCGGTGTCGATGCGGAACCCGTTCGCCCATGTCACCACCATGTTGTGATAATTGCCGGGCGCCGAGCAGTCGCGATTCATCTGGAAGTCGCCCCACAGCATCGGCAGCGTGTGCGCGAGCTCATGCATGACGACGAAATAGGGCTGGTCCTCGCGCACGAGCAGGATCTTCCCCGTCATGGCAAGGCCGAGGACACCCTTTCCCTGGATCGCCGTCATGTCAGCGACGGGCAACACCACGACGTAGCGCTGGTACCCGGCAAGCCGCGTCAACGCGTCGAGCTGTTTGCTGAGCTCTGCGTGCACCGCGATCTCCCGCGTGATCCGAGCGTCGAGCTCTTGGTCTTCCGGCTTGACGCCCGGAAACACCAGCGGCTCGATCGGATCGGTCATCGCTTTGGACGTCGACAGGTCGATGGGATCGAGCGCCCAGGCTTCGATGCTGTGCGGTTGCATCGGGTAGTAATCCGGGATGTATCTGCCGGACATGATGCCGAGCTGTTCAGACGCGTCGTCTACCGCCTTGGCGGAGCCTGCGTCGGCGGGCGTCAGCGTCAGCGCAAGGAACGCGATCTTCACCGAGTGCGTGCCGTGGACGTTCCCGCCGACGGTCACCGCGAGACCGGTCCCGCCGTTGGCCGTGACCAGCTCGTCCTTGATCAGATACTCGCCGAACGCGGCGATGCGGAAGGGCGGTATCGGCGGCGGCGGTATGCCTTCCTCAGCGTCGAGAAAGATGAAGTACGTCTTCGGCGTGACGTGATGGCCGGTCAGCGGGATCTTCGCGAGCTCCTTGCTTTGATAGATGAGTTTTCCGGGCGTCGCCGTGCCGCGTTCAAGCGTGAAGCGCATCGAGACGCCAACGGGCGGATCGCTGCAGTCGCTCACGACCGTCATCTGGATCGTGTAGTGGCCCCACGCGTGTTCGGCCGCGCCGTTCTTGAGCCGATAGCGGTCGATGCCGAACAACAGCGTGTCGCGATACGATATCATGTCGAGCTCGGCGACGTAGTTGGGCACGTCGATCAGCGGGCGCGTGATCTGCTTGGTCGGGTGGTCGTCGAACTTGGGGTCGTCTTGCCACACGCCTTGGACCGGTTCGAACGCGCCGTCCGCCGTGGGCTTGCATGGCGGCGGACGATAGCCGGGTCCATACGGTTTTTCCCTGGTCGTCGGAAACTCGGTCGGCGTCGGTGTTGGCGACGGCGTCGTCGGCGGGTGCGTCGGCGGCGTTTCGGTCGGCGGCGGATTGGCGACGGGAGCGTTGGGCGGCGGCGTCTCGGTCTTGGCCGCAGCGAGCGGTGGAACGGCGACCATCAAGACCGTGCGGATGATGAGCTTGCCCGCTTCGGTCGCGCGGATCTGGACTTGGCAGTCGCCGCTCGGACTGACCGGCACGACCGTCGTGGTGCTGCCGTCGGCAAGCGATGCCGATCCTTCGACCGTGAACTTGACGGTCGCCTGGTCTTTGCCCAGACCATCGAAATGCAGGTGCACGGGGACGACCTGGCCGGGCTTGAGCGACGGCAGCGGCGCGATCTGTTGGGTGACGACGTCGGCCTGCTGGTCGTTGAGACGCTGCGCGTCGTTCTGCACGCCGGCGGTGTGACGTCCGAGCGGCGTGTCGTCGTGCAGTTTGCCGGCGATGCTCATGTCCGACGTGCCGTAGGTGTCGATCTGTTTGTCTGAACCGTCGAGCAGCAATTTCGCGTGCAGCGGATCCGTGCCGCGCGTCTGCATCTGGACGAGACCCTTGTTGAAGCCGCCGCGCTCGTATGCCGTGTTGGCTTCGGTGATCGCCGGGCCGCTGGCTGGCACGTTTTGAGCCGCTTCGGTGCCCTCGAGATGCGTAGGCTTGTCGGTGATCAGGCAGCTCGCGCCTTTGTCGGGCTTGCCCTGCTTGTCGAATTCGGTGAACGCAAGAATCGTCGCCAGGCCGACGATCGCTGGGATGCGCAAATGGAAATGGCCTTTGTCGTCGGTCTTGCTCTGGTAGACTTGTTGGTCGCCGTTGCCGGTGACGGTCGCGACGTAGAACGCAGCGGGTCCCGCTTGATCGCTGACAACGGTTCCGGTGATCTCGCCCTGATGTGCGAGGGGCGCGATGTAGACGCCCTGGTCGGTGCCGCTCCCGTCACCGGGCGCCGGCTTCACTCGAGTGAACCGGGGGTCGCTGGTGAGCAGCGCGTCGCCCGACGGCGGCGCCGCCATCGAGATCTCTTCCCATTTCCCGTTCTGGGTGAGGCGCTCTTTCGTCTCTGATTTCTCGCCGGGGGCTCGATGGGTCTTCGTCCGCTCGCCGGTCATCGTGCCGTCCACGGCGTGATCCAATTTCGTGACCGTCTCGTCCACGGTGCCGTGCTCGCTGTCGACCACCGTATCGGTTATCGTCGTCGTCGAGGAGCCATCTAGGTTGTAGGTGTCGACGCTCGTACCTTCGGACACCTTGAGCTGCGCGCCGCCCTTCTTCTTATACTTGACGTCGCGCACTTTGGTCGACTTCTTGATGACATTGCCGGCCGGATTCTTGACCACGACCTTCGTGGTCGTGCTCTCCGTGTAGGTGCCGTCCGGGTTCGTGGTCGAGGTGGTCGTGGTCGTGGTCGTGATCTCGTTGCCGGACGGATCGTGGGTCACGACCGGGGTGCCGTCGGCCAGCAGCGCGAGCGGCAGCACAAGAACGAGCAAGAGCGGGAGCAAGCGACGCAACGTCCGCCCCATCATCGTGCTACTGGGTGGTGAACTTGACCACTTGCGAAGAGCTGCGCGTGCCGTTGGTGACGACGACCTTGACCTGGTGCTTGTGCACGTGCGGTTCGAGCAGCACGTCGAACGACGTGATCTTCGCTTCGAAAACGCGGTCGATCCACGTCTTGCCGCCGTCGGACGAGTAGAGCACCGACGCCAGCGCGTTGGTGGACGGCGTCACAGTCCACGCGACGTGCACGGTGCCTCCAGACGACGGCCGAATGGGTTCTACCACGACGTTTTGCGCGTTCAAAGAACGCGCTACTACAGATGTTATGTGGATGGCTGGTGCTTGCGCGCTCAGCTGTTCGCTCGCGAGCACGCCGCCCGGACCGACGACGTCGACGCGGGCAAGGTCGGGCGTCAGCGGGATGCGGTACCCGAAGGCGATCAGGCTGCGATCTTCCTTCGTATCCGGCAGGCGCCACTGCGGCACGAACGGGTACGTCGCAAGCGTCTTGCCGTTCGCATCGTACGCGACGATCGAGTAGGTGGCGGACGCGCCGGCGGTGAGGTCGGCGCTGCCGTCAAGCGTGTAGAACGGGCCGAAGACGGCCGTGTTCAGGTCGGCGCGATGGAACAGCATCCCGCGCACCAGCAGCATCGGCGGATCGTAGACGATCGTCAGGTCCTTGAGCAAGTGCCAGTAGGTGCACTCGGTGATCCACTTCTCTGGATCCACCGCGCCCTGCGTGTTCGCAACCGCGATCGGCCAGTTGGCCGGGATGGCGGTGTTGGGCGACGGGCCTTTGCCGGATGCGCCCATGAGCGGGAACGTCTTATCCCTGCGTACGCGCGCGGCGAGCACGCTCGCCGTGGTGATGCGCTCGCCGTTGGCGATCAGGTTCTGCGTGTTGTGATAGTCCAGGCCGCATTCGGCTTTCATCTGGTCTGAACTCCAGGACGCCACCGGAATGCTGTGCGTCAGTTCGTGCCCGACGGTCTGGAAGTTCATGAATTCTGGGATGAGGATGAGCTTGGTCGACACGGTGATGCCCAGCGAATCCGGCGGCGCGATCGAGAAGTAGTCGTGGTCGCTCAGCACCGCCACCGTGCGCCCCGCGCCGTCGATGAGCCCGCTGGTGCTGAGCTGGTCGGTGATAGCCGCCTCGAGCTTCTCGCGCTCGTGGATGAGCCTGTTCGCGGTTACGGTCGCGTCGCTCACATTGGATAGGTGCTTGGCGAGAAAGCCTAAGATGGCATCGGTCTTGTCCTGCGACAGATCCTTGCCGGTGAAGTTGAACAGCTCGCGCACGACCGTGGGCAAATCCCACGGCTTGACCGCATAGAAATCGGGGATGTACTTGTGCGAGTCTTGCGCGATGGTGATGGTGCGCAGCGTGAG
>DATFYX010000082.1:27500-30170 GCA_035314825.1 Candidatus Eremiobacteraceae bacterium | reverse complement strand
TCCGTTTAACCATATCACTGCTCCTAGGAAAAGCGAAAAGCTCGCCGATTCAGCGGCGAGCTTTTCATTCGTTAATCTGGCACCGTCCTACTTTCGAGAGGCCCTGCGGCCAAACTATCATCGGCGCTGGCGGGCTTAACTGCCGTGTTCGGGATGGGAACGGGTGGGACCCCACCGCCATGGGCGCCAGAAACCTGAGTTCCCGTCGCGATGGCGAGCCTGAGCTCGAGCCGATCGCGCCGGGAAACCTTGCAAATCTGTACAGAGAAGAACTTCCAGTGTCACGAGAGCGGTGCGTAGTTAATCAAAATTTCCGAGCGATTAGTACCGGTCAGCTCCACGCCTTGCAGCGCTTCCACCTCCGGCCTATCAACGTGGTAGTCTACCACGACTCTTCACTCTTGCGAGATTGAGATCTCATCTTGGAGTCAGTTTCACGCTTATATGCTTTCAGCGTTTATCTGATCCGAACATAGCTACCCGGCTATGCTCCTGGCGGAACAACCGGTTCACCAGAGGTTCGTTCGACCCGGTCCTCTCGTACTAGGGTCCAATCTCCTCAAATCTCCTACGCCCACAGCGGATAGGGACCGAACTGTCTCACGACGTTCTGAACCCAGATCGCGTACCGCTTTAATGGGCGAACAGCCCAACCCTTGGGACCTACTACAGCCCCAGGATGCGACGATCCGACATCGCGCGTGTCTCCACCATTACTGGTGGCGCAGACTATATCTTCACCCTGCTCGGAAAATCCGAGCGAGGGGCCGGCGTTTGATCGGTGCGGTAAATTTGTTCGCATTTTCGCGAACAGGCGCATCGATCTCATCGCTCCTTGCGGAAGCGAATCAGTCGTTACGGGGTCATGACGAATTTGCGATTCGTCAGACTTCCCACGGTATTGTCCTCGTCTTTAGCCCTAAGACGATTGGAGTTCACCGTTATAAGCCGGAACTTCCCGTGATGTTTCCACCACGTCACCCCTAAATGTTGAGGTGCCAAACCTCCCCGTCGATGTGGACTCTTGGGGGAGATAAGCCTGTTATCCCCGGGGTAGCTTTTATCCGTTAAGCGATGGCTCTTCCATTCAAAACCACCGGATCACTTAGCCCGACTTTCGTCCCTGCTCGACATGTACGTCTCGCAGTTAAGCCGACTTCTGCCTATGCACTCTTACGGTTGATTTCCGACCAACCTGAGTCGACCTTTGGGCGCCTCCGTTACTCTTTGGGAGGCGACCGCCCCAGTCAAACTGCCCGCCTGACCATGTCCTCCAGCCGGATCACGGCTGCTAGTTAGATTCCCGAAACCGACAGAGTGGTATCTCAAGGTTGGCTCCATCGCACCCGAAGATGCGACTTCATCGTCTCCCACCTATCCTGCGCAGTCAATTTCAAAAATCAAGATCAGGGTACAGTAAAGCTCCACGGGGTCTTTCCGTCCTGCTGCGGGTAACGGGCATCTTCACCCGTATTGCAACTTCGCCGAGCCCCCCATTGAGACAGTGCCCAAGTCGTTACGCCATTCGTGCAGGTCGGAACTTACCCGACAAGGAATTTCGCTCAGTTTTGTTACGACCGGTGTTCGTTAGAACGCCGGCGGACCCGTCATTTCTGCGAGTCTCCGTGCATCGCTGCACGGCTCGGACTATATCATCATCCGTCTTTGTGGACGGAGTCCGGCATGTAGTCTCTGAGGGGATCCATGGATGATGGATCTTCCCTGCTGATGGTCCGCACCGATCGAGTTGTCACGCTTGTTGACGGTCGAATAAATTCGACCGCTCCAGGCGTATCGTCGGATGCTCGGATTTCCCAGCATATAGCCAGATTCGAACACGATCTTACGATCGTGTCGGGCAATTTGAATTACCTTAGTACCGTTATAGTTACGGCAGCCGTTTACTGGGGCTTCGATTCAAAGCCTCGCCTTGCGGCTAACCTCTCCTCTTAACCTTCCAGCACCGGGCAGGCGTCAGCCCCTATACGTCCGCTTTCGCGTTCGCAGAGACCTGTGTTTTTGTTAAACAGTCGCTCGGGCCATTTCACTGCGACCCTTTCGCGCCGCTACAGCAAGTGCGCGCACGCTACTAGGGCACCCCTTTTCCCGAAGTTACGGGGCTAATTTGCCGAGTTCCTTAACAGGGGTTCTCTCGTCGCCTTGGCATACTCTGCCAGTCTACCAGTGTCGGTTTGCGGTACGGGTAGCGATGACCCTTGCTAGACGCTTTTCTTGGCAGTTTAGTATCGTCCACTTCGCCGCCTTGCGTTGGCTCGTATTCGCACCTTGGGCTTCGGTCTGAACCGGATCGCGGATTTCCCTACGATCCACCCTACATGCTTGAACACCCATCCGATAGGGTGCTGGACTAACTTCCTGCGTCACGCCTTCGCTTCTCGATCTCTCCCTTAGGGTAGGCGCGCGTTTTGGAAAACGCGCTACTACAGTTAAGAGAGAAATCAAACGGGGTCGCTAGTAGCCGACTATTAACGGCTTGTCCATCGCCTACGCTTCTCAGCCTCGGCTTAGGTCCCGACTAACCCTGAGATGATAAACAGCGCCCAGGAAACCTTAGACTTACGGCGGTGGGGTTTCTCACCCCACTTAACGCTACTAATTCCGGCATTCGCACTTCTGGTTCGTCCAGGTGTCCTCACGGTCACCCTTCAG
>DATFYX010000082.1:0-22500 GCA_035314825.1 Candidatus Eremiobacteraceae bacterium | reverse complement strand
CGCCGCTGCTCCGCCGATGCCCGCATCGATCTCGTCGAGCACGACGACCGGATGCGGGTCCACCTTCGCGAAGGCGAGCTTGAGTGCGAGCAGCAGCCGGGCGAGTTCTCCACCTGAGGCCGATCTTGCTATCGGGCGCTGCGGCTCTTTGGGATTGAGCGCCGCGACGAACTCGATGCGGTCCGCGCCGGTTGATGCGATTTCGGCCGCCGGCTCGATCGAGCACGCGAATGTCGCCCCGCGCATGTTGAGCCGCTGCAGCTCGCTCTCGACACGTGTTGCCAGGCGGCTTGCCGCGGCCTTCCGTTGTTTGGTGAGTTCCGCGCCGGCCTCACCTAGTTTGGCTTCCCGTTCAGCTCTTGCGCCTTCGAGACGTCGCATTTCACCTTCGCGATTCTCGAGCTTGCCGGCCGCAGCTTCGAAGCGCGCGCGCGCTGCCACCGCATCCTCGAGCGTTGGTCCGTATTTCTTCAACACGCGCTCCAGTAGCGCCAGCCGGTTCTCGACCTCATCGACCTGCGCCGGGTCGAAGGCGCCTTCTTCGCGCAAAGCGGCCAACGCGAAGCTCAGATCCTGTGCGCTGCTCTGCAAGCCTTTGGCCTGATCGCTGAAGTCGCGCAGCGATAACGCATAACCGGACACGCCACCGAGCGCAACTGCCGCGCGGCCGAGTTGCGTCGTCGCCCCGCGGTCGGCGTCGTCAATCGCCTCGATCGCCGTCTCGACAGCCTGCGCGATCTTCGCGGCGTGGGCCAGCATCGTGCGCCGTTCTCGCAGCGCGTCTAACTCGCCCGGCTCCAACTTCGCTTCACGGATTTCTTGGGCCGCGAAGCGCGCATCCTCGAGCGCGCGCAGCGATTGGTCACCCGACGTGCGCAGCTCTTCGAGCTCGCGCGCGAGGGCTCGCACCTCGGTCACGAGCGCGGCAACGTCCGCCCGTTTGGCAAGGGCTGCTTCGCCCGCATAGGCATCGAGCAGTTCGAGGTGTTGCGCCGGCTGAAGCAGTCGCTGATGCTCGTGTTGTCCGACGACGTCGAGCACGATGTCCGCGAGCTCGCGCAGCTGGCCGGCGGTCACCGGTTTGCCGTTCACGCGTGCGGATGATCGGCCGTTGGCCGAATACTCGCGACTGAGCACCAGCGCGTCGTCGTCGGCCTCGAGCCCGTTGTCACGCAACCATGTTAGTGCCGGACCATCCGCGTGCAGCTCGGCAAACACCGTCGCTTTGTCGGCGCCCGCGCGCACGACGTCGGGGCCCGCTCGCTCGCCGAACACGAAGCCCAATGCGTCGATGACCATCGACTTGCCGCCGCCGGTCTCGCCGGTGAACGCGTTGAGACCCGGCTTGAGCTCGACCGACGTGCGGTCGATGAGCCCAAAACCCTGCACGGTCAGCGAACGAAGCATCTACTCGAGCGAGCGTTTGATCGAAACGCCCCAATGCAATTTGCGCTCGAGCATCGCGAAGAAATGACGCTCGTCCAGGCGCACGAACTTCACCTTACGTGCGGCACGCACGATCTCGACGACCGAGTCAGGCGGCACATCGGCCTCGAGCTTGCCGTCGACATACAGATTTGCGCCGCGCTCGTCCTTGGGCACCGAGATGCGGATCGTCTCAGCGGCGCTCACGACCAGCGGGCGCGAGAACAACGTGTGCGGATTGATCGGAGCGATGCCGAACGCGTCCAGTCCAGGCGCCATGATGGGACCGCCGGCGGACAGGAAGTACGCGGTCGAGCCGGTGGGGCTAGCGATCACGATGCCGTCTGCCGGGATGTCGGCGACCTGTTGGCCGCTGATCCAGATGCCGAGCGACATAAGGTTGCCGTGATGGCTGCGATCCAAATAGATATCGTTGAGCGCGAAGAAATGCTGTTCGGAGCCGAGCAGGCGAGCATCCAACGCTGTGCGCGCCTCGGTCTCAAACCCGTCGCGCAGCAGCCGCGGCAGCACGTGCTCGAAGTCCGTGCGCTCGATCTGCGTCAAGAAGCCCATGCGTCCGAAATCGACGCCGATGATCGGCACGTCGAACGATGCCGCGAGGTGGGCCGCGCGCAGCAGCGTGCCGTCGCCGCCGAGCGAGATGAGCAGGTCCGCCGACATCGGAAAGGTCGCGGTGCCGGCGCCATTGAGATGGAGGGAATCCGCTTGCTTTTCCGCCAGCAGCAGCTTGACGCCGGACTGCGCCGCCAAGCCGGCCACCTTCTTCGCCGCGGCAACGGCCTCAGGCCGCTGCGTGTCCACGTAGAGCGCGAGGTTGGAGACCTTCAGATGCTCGCCGGCCTTCATTTCTCGAGCGTTTCGTGGGCCTTTCGGACAACCCCCGCCACGTCCAAAGAGCGCGTCTCTCCATCGAGCTGCGCGCCGAGCAAGAATTCGATGTTGCCCGCCGGCCCCAAGAGCGGTGAATAGGTCAATGCGACCGGCGCCAGGCCGCACGAAGCAAAAGCCGTCGCCACGGCTTCGATGGCTTGCGTGTGGCCCTGCGGATCGCGCACGACGCCCCCGCGCATCACCCACTCTCGACCCGCTTCGAATTGCGGTTTGACGAGCACGACGCAACGGGACTCCGATTCGAGCATCGCCGCCATCGCCGGTGCGAGCTTGGCGAGCGAGATGAACGAGACGTCGGCGCACGCGAATTGAAACGGTCCCCCCAGCTGCTCGGCCGTCGCATGCCGGAAGTTGCAGCGCTCGAAGAGCCGAACGCGAGGGTCGTTGCGCAGCGACCAGGCGATCTGGCCGTAGCCGACATCGACCGCCGTCACGGCGGCTGCGCCGCGTTGCAGCATGCAGTCGGTGAACCCGCCGGTGGACGCGCCGACGTCGAGACATCGCAGACCGGCGGGAGACCAGCCGAACTCGTCAAGCGCGCGCTCGAGTTTCGCCCCGCCGCGGCTGACGTAGCGCGCATCGTCTTCGACGTCGAGCACCGCATCGGTCGACACGAGCTCACCGGCTTTGAGACGCGGCTCGCCATCGATGCGTACCCGGCCCTCGACGATCAACGCCTGGGCGCGAGTGCGCGACGTGCCGAGTTTCTCGGCCACCGCGACGTCGAGCCGGCGCCGCTTCACGCGCCCCTCACGTCAGACGAGCTCGGCTTTGTCCGCGGCTAGCGCTTCCTTCACTTCCACTTCGGCTTCCGTCAAGAGCGTGCGGCAGCGCTTGGCCAGCGCGTTGCCTTCCTTATATAAGGAGAGCGCCTGCGCGAGCGGCAGGTTGCCGTCGTCCAGCTTCTCGACGATCGCTTCGAGGCGCGCGAGCGCGACCTCGAACGACGGGCCCTCATCGGGCTTAGTCTTCTTCTTCGAGGTCGAGTCGCCCATCGCGCTCCTCCTTGCCCGTGACCTGCGCCTCCAAGGCGCCGGCCTTGAGCAGAACGTCTATCGGCTGGCCGACCGCGGTGCGCCGCGCGTCGGTGACGACATGGCCTTTGTCGTCGAACACGATCGCGTAGCCCCGCGCCAGCGTCCGGTATGGTCCAAGCGCTCGCAGCCCGGCCGCTGCACCCGCCAGCCTGCCCCGGCGCTCTTCTTGCGCGCGCGCGAACGTTTGGCGCAACGACGTCTGCGCATCGCGCGTCCGGCGGCGCAGATCTTCGAGGATGCGGCGCGGATCGCTGCGCCGCAACGCTGCGCAGAGCTCATCCACCCGCTGCGTCGACGAAGCGAGCGCCGCGCGTACCCGGCGCGTGAGGCGGACCGCAAGGTCGTCGAGACGTTCGAGAAGTTTCGCCCGCTCGCCGGCGACGAGGACGGCGGCTGCCGTCGGCGTCGCGACGCGCCGGTCTGCGACGAAGTCTGCGATCGTGACGTCGCCTTCGTGGCCGACCGCGCTGATGACCGGCCGTGCACAGGCGACGATCGCGCGCGCGACGACTTCGGTGTTGAAGGCCCACAGATCCTCAAGCGACCCACCGCCTCGCGCGATGACGACGGCGTCGACGTCGAGCCGCCCAGCGCGGCGGATCGCGCTTGCCAGCGCCGGCGCAGCGGCCTCGCCCTGCACGGGCGCGTGCACCAGCGTGATACTGACATGCGCGCCGCGGCTGCGCGCCGTCGTGACGAAATCGTGCAGCGCCATGCCGTCGCGGCTCGTGACGATCGCGATCTTCGTGACGAACGCGGGGATCGGGCGCTTGCGCGCTTCGTCGAACAGCCCCTCCGCGAGCAGCTTCGCTTTGAGCTGCTCGAACAATCTGAAGAGACGGCCTCGCCCGACCGGCACGGCTTCGAGCACGCTCAACTGGTATTGGCTTCGTTTGCCGTACGAGCGCACGTCGGCGAGCACTTCAAGCGCCGCGCCGTCAACGCACACATCCGCGATATACGATGAAGCCTGGCTCGTCGCCCAGCACACGCACCGCACGACCGCGTATTGATCCTTGAGATCGAAATACATATGGCCGCTGGCTGCCGCGAAGTGCGCGCCCGAAACCTCGCCGGTCACGCGCACGGGAAATGGGAACGCCTCGAACAGCGCGCCTTCGACCGCTCGCGAGAATTGCGAGACGGTCAGCGCGGCTGGGCTAGGGAGAAGTGGTAGGTTGAGCACTCGGATCGACCGGTGGAGCGCTGGCAGCGGGAGCCGGTGAACCGGCAGGGCCCGGCGCCGGCCCGTTATCCTGCGCACCGACGTTTTGCGGCGACGCGACCGGCTTGGGGACCGCGCACGTCGCAAGCGGCGCCGTGCCCGGCAAGAAATATTCTTCGCGGCCTCCCACTCCCGCCGGCGCGCGGTAATTGCCGCCGGCGCACAGACGGATCTGTTCGACGTCGGGCGGCTGGACGAAATCCTCGACTTTCACGCCGACGAGCGCTTGTTTCATGAAGCGCGCCCACGTGCGCGCGGGGACATTGCCGCCGTAGGACTCGACCATCGGCGTGTAATCGTCGTTGCCGACCCACACGGCGGCCGTGAGCTGCGGAACGAAGCCGACGAACCATGCATCGCGGAAGCTCGACGTCGTACCCGTCTTGCCTGCCGCCGGCCGGCCGATAATCGCGTTCGGATAGCCGGTGCCCTCTTGGATGACGCTTTCCATCAACGTCGTCATGATGTACGCCGCGCCGGACGACATCGCGACGCTGCGCTTGGGATACCGCTCGTCGAGCACGACCGTGCCGTAGCGATCGGTGACGTAGCGGATAGCTGTCGGCGGCGTATAGATCCCGCCAGCCGCGATCGTCGAGTAACCCGACACCATGTCGAGCGGCGAGACGACCGCCGTGCCCAGCGCGAGCGACAGGTCGGCTTCAAGATCCTCGGTGATGCCCATCGCGTGGGCGTATTGGACGACGTTGTCGATGCCGACGTCGTAGGCGAGTTTGACCGCGACGACGTTGCGCGAAAGCGCGAACGCCTTGCGCAGCGTCATCGGTCCGAGGAAGCGATGATCGTCGTCGCTCGGGCTATACTCCGTGCCGTCGCCCGCCGGATAGGTCACGGGCGAGTCCGAGTAGATCGAGCTGACCGGCGTGCCGCGGTCGACCGCGGTGGAATACACGTAGCCCTTGAACGATGAGCCCGGCTGGCGGCGCGCCTGCCATGCGCGATTGAACTGGTTCTTGGCCGAAAAGCCGATGCCGCCGACCATCGCCAACACCTCGCCGGTGCGCGGATCTTCGGCGACCAACGCGCCCTCGTGCATGCCGTAGCCTTCTTTGCGGCCCTGCTCGACCAGCTCGGTGACAGCTTTTTGCGCGACGTCCTGCATGTGCGGCACCAGCGTCGTGTAGACGGTCAGGCCGCCGTGCAACATCTGATCGGTGCCCAAGTTCTTCTCGAGCTGCGCGATCACGTAGGTGGTGAAGTACGGATACTTATATGCTTCCACGCCCGGCGGTGCGACCGCGGCGTAGCGCAGCTGCGTGGCCGAGGCCTCATCGGCTTGCGCCTGCGTGATCTCGCCCAGCGAGACCATGCGATCGAGCACGCGGCGCTGGCGCTCCTTCGCGGCGGTCTCGTCCACATATGGCGAATACAGCGACGGCGCTGCGACCACGCCGGCGAGCATCGCCGCCTCGGGCAGCGTGAGTTTAGAGGCATCCTTGCCGAAATACGCCTGGCTGGCAGCCTGCACGCCGTACGCGCCGGCGCCGAAGTAGATCAGATTGAGGTAGCGTTCGAGGATCTCGTCTTTGGTGTAATAGCGCTCGAGCTCGATGGCCAGCAGCGCCTCTTGGACCTTGCGCGCGATCGTGCGGTTGCGGTTGAGGAAAAGCGTGCGCGCGAGCTGCTGCGTGATCGTGCTGGCGCCTTGGATCTGCTCGTGCTTGAAATCGGCGACGGCAGCGCGCACGATGCTGCGCACGTCGACGCCGCGATGTTCGTAGAAACGCTCGTCCTCGCTGGCGACGATCGCCTCTTTCATCTCCGGCGAGATGCCGGTGATCGGCACGTAGATCCGGTTCTTGTCGTACAAGCGTGCCAGCACCGTGCCGTCGCGGGCGAGGATACGCGTCGTCGTGGTGGCCGAATCGACTTCCGAGAGCCGGTCCACGTCCGGCAAGTTCTGTCCGAACGCGCTGACGACTGCGATCGCCCCGGCGACGACAGCCAGCAAGACGACCAGCGTGACGCACACCAGGATGAAGGCCGCAATGCGCAGGCGGCGCGCGGCGCGCGGTTTCACGCGCTAAAGCCCGCGGGCGGCGTCTTGGCGAGCGTATCGAGCACGCCGTTCACGAACTCGCCGCTGCGCTCGGTCGACAGGCGCCGTGCGAGCTCGACCGCGTGGTTGATGACCTCGCTCGTCTGCGCCTGCGGATGGTAGCGCAGCTCGTAGGCCGCAAGACAGAGCACGAGCCGGTCGATGCCGGAGAGCCGCTCGATCGTCCAGCGCTGCAGCAGCGGCGCGATCTGCGCCTGCAGCTCTTCTTTATGCGCGAGCGTGCCGCGGACCAGTTCTTCGACCAGCGCCCAGTCGGTTGGGCGCGGCGTGTCGGCGCGCCGGTCGACGGCCGGCATCACCGGTTCGTAGGGGTCTTCGTCCGCCGCCTCGTCGCCGCGCGCGAACACGCCGATGCCCTCGCGCGCCTGGACGAGCGCCTCGTCGAGCGGCGCCGTGCCGATGTCGACCGCGTACAGCACTTCGAGCGCGATGCGATGTTCGCGACGTTGTTTGGCCACGCGTTATCCGCCCACGGCGGCTGGCTGCAACAGATATTCGCGCAGCCAGGTGACGTACGTGTGGCCGGCCTCGAACGGCTCCGAGGCGAGGATCCGCTCGTGCAGCGCGACGGTCGTCGCCACGCCATGGATCTCGGTCTCGTCGAGGGCGCGGCGCATGCGCGCGATCGCGCTTGGCCGGTCGCGATCGACCGCGATGATCTTGGCCAGCATCGAATCGTAAAAGGGCGGCACTTCCGCGCCCGAATAGATGTGGGTGTCGACGCGGATGCCCGGTCCCCCCGGCAGCAAGACGGTGCCGAGCTTGCCGGAGACCGGACGGAAACCATTGTCGACGTCTTCGGCGTTGATGCGGCATTCGATCGCGTGTCCGCGCGGCCGCACGTCTTCTTGTCTGACGGTCAAACGCTCACCCGATGCGATGCGCACCTGCCAGCGCACGAGATCGATGCCGTACACCGATTCGGTCACCGGATGCTCGACTTGGATGCGCGTGTTCATCTCCATGAAATAGAACTGGTTGTCCGGCGCGACGAGGAATTCGAGCGTGCCCGCGTTGGCGTAGTCGGCCGCGCGCGCCGCTTTGACGGCGGCGGCGCACAATTGTGCGCGCACTTCGGGATCGAGATTAGGCGCGGGCGACTCCTCCAACAGCTTCTGATGGCCGGGCTTTTGGATCGAGCAGTCGCGCTCGCCCACGTGGATCACGTGGCCGAATTCGTCTGCGAGCACCTGGACCTCGATATGGCGCGGATGTTCGAGCAGCTTTTCGATGTACACGCGCCCGTCCGCGAATGCAGCCTGCGCCTCGCCGCGCGCGGCCGCAAGCCCGGCGCCAAGATCGGTCTCGCGCCCGACGATGCGCATGCCCTTGCCGCCGCCGCCCGCCGTCGCCTTGATCAGCACCGGGTAGCCGGCCTCCGCGCAAAAACGCTTCGCTTGCTCGTCCGTTTCGATGATGCCCGATCCCGGCACGACCGGCACGCCGGCCTCCTGCATGCGCCGCTTGGCGGATGCTTTGTCGCCCATCAGCGCGATTGCGGCCGCAGGCGGGCCGATGAACTTGAAACCGTGCGACGCGCAGATCTCCGCGAACCCGGCGTTCTCGGACAAGAAACCGTAGCCTGGATGGATCGCGTCGACGCCGGTGATCTCCGCAGCCGAGATGATATTGGGGACGTTGAGATACGAGCGCGCCGCGGGCGGCGGTCCGACGCAAAACGCCTCGTCGGCGAGACGCACGTGCAGCGCGTCGCGCTCGGCGTCGGAAAAGATCGCCACAGTGCGCACGCCCAGCTCGCGGCAGGCGCGGATGACGCGCACGGCGATCTCTCCGCGGTTGGCGATAAGGACCTTATCGAACACTAAAGCTCCGATGCATGGGCGGTGCGGTGGCTCGGCGCGAAGCGGCTACAGCCGAGGCGGCTCGAGCGGCTCGAGGATTGGCTCGGGCGCTTTGGGCGCTTCCGCCCGATCGACGACGAACAGCGGCTCGCCGAAATCGACGGCTTGTCCGTCCTCGGCGACTTGGGCGATCAGCACGCACGGCCCGCCGCTGCGGACCGGATGCTTGAGCTTGAGCGCTTCGATGTAGCCGAGCACGGTGGCCTCACCCACGCGCTCGCCCGCTGACGACGCACCGGCGACCGGCGAGAAGATGCCCACGACATCGGCGCTGATGACGTCGTATTGATGGCCGGATTCGACAGTCGGCATGAGGTGCTGCTTGGAGCCGCGCAACAGCGCTTTGGCCACCGCAGGGGCGCGCTCGGGCGCCGGCGCGTCGACCGCTTTGACCAGCCGGATCGAACCTTCGCTCGTGCGCACGCGCAGCTCGGCCAACGGCGTCGACGCGAACGCCTTGGCCAGCGGAGCGACGCGTTCGCTCACAAAACGCGAGAACGACGCATCGGTGGAACCGTTGCCGTCAATGTTTTCTGGCATCGGAACGGTGTTTCTCCGCCCGCGGGAGAGCCGCCTTGCCGCGGTTCGCGCGCGCCAGCTCGACTTCAGGCGTCGCGCCGCCCAGCAATCCCGGTTTGCGCACGCGGATGGCGGCGCTCGCGATGCGCCGGTCTGTGAACAGCGCCTCAAGGCAGGCGGCGCCAAGCGTTTCTAGCAGCGCGAACGAGCGGCTCGACACTACCCGCGCGCACGTCTCGAAGGCGGCGGCGTAGTCGACCGTCTTGCGCAGGTCATCCGACTTGGCGGCGGGCGACAGATCGACGGCGAGCTCGAGGTCGACGTCGACCGGCTGGGGCCGATCGCGTTCTCCGGTGGAGGCGCCGACGCGCGCCTGGAGCCGCATGCCCAAGATGCGGATCGTGTCAGGCATCGCTCTTGGCTGCGCCGCGGCAGATCGCATCGGCGACCTGCGCCACGGCCACCATCGCCTCGACGTCGTGCACGCGGATGATGTCGGCGCCGGCCGCGATCGCCAGCGCGACCGATGCGGCGGTGCCGAAGGCGCGCTGCTCCACCGGCAGCCCCGTGATCTTGCCGATGAACGACTTGCGCGACGTGCCCACGAGCAGCGGGTAGGGCAAACGCCGGCGGAAGTCGGCGAGCCGGCGCAAGATCTCGACGTTGTGTTCGGCCGTCTTGCCGAATCCGATGCCGGGATCGACGATGATATGCGCGGGCGGCACGCCGGCGGCGAGCACGTCGCACGCCGCGCGCTCGAGCGATGCGATGACCTCGTCGACGACGTCACCCGCATAGTCCGCGCTCGCGCGGTTGTGCATGACCACCAGTGGAACGCCCTTGGCCGCAGCCGCTTCTGCGATTCCCGGATGCGCGCCCCAGACGCAGTTGATCAGGTCGGCTCCGAGCTCGACGGCGCGCGCGGCGACCGCGGGCTTGAAGGTGTCGATCGAGATAGGGATGTCGAGCGCACTACGCAGCGCGGCGATCATCGGCAACACCCGTGCGCTTTCTTCTTCTTCCGACACCGGCACGTGGCCGGGGCGCGTCGACTCGCCCCCGACGTCGATGATGTCGGCACCGGCGCGCTCCATCGCGTGCGCGCGCACGAGCGCCGCGTCCACGTCGCCGGCGACGCCGTCGCCTGAGAACGAGTCTGGCGTCACGTTGATGATACCCATGACGAAGGTGCGCGAGCCCCACGCAAACGTGCGGCCCCGCAACGTCAGTTTCGGTCGAATAGATTCGACCGCTCCGGCCTTCCTAGACTCGGGCATGGCCGTGAGCGCCGGCGTCCTCGAGGAACCAATCGCGCAGCGCGCCCACGAGGAACGTCGAGCCGGTGATGACGACCAGATCGTTCGAACCGGCGATGCGGCGCGCGACCGAGAGCGCTTCGACCGGCTCTTCGACGGCGCGGGCGGTCGAGCCGGCCAACGCGGCGATGTTGCTCAGGTTATGCGGCTGGGCCGCCGAGCGATGCGAGACGTCGAACGTCGTGAAGATGAACTGCGCCGGCAGCTGCGACCATGCCTCGATCATCGCGCTCGCATCCTTGCTCTCGGAGATAGCGACCACGAAGACGAAGCGCCGATCGGGGAAATGCCTGAGCAACGCGCCGGCGAGCGCTGACGCTTTCTCGCGGTTGTGCGCGACGTCGAACAACAGGGAAGGGCGCGACGGATAGAACTCCATCCGCCCGGGGAGCGCGAGATCCGCCAGGCCCGCCGCGACGTCGGCGGGCGTCACGGGAAAGCGCCGTTGCAGGTCTTCGAGCGCGAGCACCGCGGTCGCCGCGTTGAGCAGCTGGAACTCGCCCATGAGCGGCATCGTGATGTCGTAGCGCTGCTGCGGCGTCGTGATCGAGAACGACTGTGAGTACGCGATCTCGCCGGGGCGCGATTCGATCGCCGCCAGTTCCTGCACCCGGCGCAGCGGCGAGTGCATCCGCTCTGCAGCGTCGCGGATGATGCGCAGCGCGTCCGGATGATCGGCGGCGGTGACGACGGGCGTGGAGGCTTTGATGATGCCCGCTTTGTCGCGCGCGATGGCCTCGACGGTGTCGCCCAGCACATCGGTGTGGTCGAGGCTGACATTGGTCAGCGCGCTGACCAGCGGAGACAGGACGTTGGTGCCGTCGAGCGTGCCGCCGATCCCCACTTCGACGACTGCGATGTCGACGTGCTCCAGCGCGAAAAAGCGGAACGCGAGCGCGACCAGGATTTCGAAGTACGACGGCGCGCCCCACGGCCCGCGCTCCATCTCATCGAAGGCGGGCAGCATGCTTTCCATGACGTCGGCAAAGCGCGCCTCATCGATCGGCGCGTTGTCGATGCGCGCGCGCTCGGTGACCGAACGCAGGTGGGGCTTGGTGTGCAAGCCGACCTTGAAGCCCGCCGCGGTGAGCACCGAGGCGATCATCGATGCGGTGGAGCCTTTGCCGGCCGTGCCGCCGACGTGCACGCTGGCGAACGCGCGCTCGGGGTTGCCCAAGAGGTCGAGCAATGCGCGCATGCGATCGAGCCGGCCGGGATGGCGGCGCGAGAGGCTCTCGTTCTGTGCGGTCGTCAGGATGCGCTGGGCGGTCGAGAAGTCCATCACGTCCCTTGCGGCTGCGGGTGTTCGCCGGCCGCTCCGGTGAGCAGATCGAGCGCGTGCGGCAGCACATCTGCTATCGCCGACAACGTTTCGCGGGCGCCGTTCGGACTTCCCGGCAGATTGACGATCAGCGTCGCGTTGCGCACCGCCGCGATCGCGCGCGACAGCATCGCCGTTCTGACTCTAGGCAGACTCGCCGCCCGCATCGCTTCGGCGACGCCCGGCACTTCGTAGTCTGCGATCGCGCGCGTGGCTTGCGGCGTGACGTCGCGTGGGCCCAGACCGGTGCCGCCACTGGTCAGTACGAGATCAGCGACGCCTGCGCACAGCTCGCGCAACAGCGACTCGATCTGCGCGCGGTCATCGGGGATGATGCGCTCGAACACGACGCGGAACGGCTGCGGCAGGGCGTCGCGCATGGCGTCGATACAGCGGTCCTGGCGCTCGCCCGAAGCCGCTTTGTCCGAGAGCACGACCAGCGCGACCCGCCGGTTCATCGGCGCCCCCGCTTGAACGTGCCGCTTCGCCCGCCGCTCTTCTCGAGCAGGCGCAGGCCCTCGATCGACATCGCGCGGTCGGCTGCTTTGCACATGTCGTAGATCGTCAGCGCCGCGACCGCCGCGCCGGCAAGCGCTTCCATCTCGACGCCGGTCGCACCGGTGGAGGCGGTCTCGCAGCGGATGCGCACGCTGCCCGGCGCGCGCAGCTCGAAGTTCACCGCGACGTGCGTGAGCGAGATCGGATGGCACAACGGTATCAGATCAGAGGTGCGCTTTGCGGCGCTGATGCCGGCGATCTGGGCGGTGGTCAGCGCATCGCCTTTGGCGATCGAGCCGGCGCGCAGCGCGCGCAGGGCGCGTGCCGACATCCGGACGGTCGCTTCGGCCACGGCGCGCCGTTGGGTGAGCGGCTTGGAACCGACGTCGACCATGCGCACCGATCCGTCCGGCGCGACGTGTGTGAGCGAAATGGCGGGAACTGTGGAGCGGCGCGCGGTCATGTGCAGCGATGTTCGACGGGGCCAAGAAAGAGTCCCCGAGCGTGAACCCGGGGACTCGATCGAGCGACACGTCCTGATCTTGCGCTACTCCGAGCAGTTGCCCGTCAGCTGGTATTTGATCGAGACGTGGTTGTTGGGCTTGTTGGACTCTGTCACCACGGTGCCGCTGTCGAGGTCGAGCGAGAGCTGGTGCACGCCGCCCGGCAGGTACGCCTGCGTCTGGACTGCGCGTGAGGCACCGGCGGCCAGCGGCGCGAACGGGCCGTTGACGCTGACGATCGACACGCCGTCCACCTTGATGGTGTTCTTGAACGGTGGCGCGGCGATCGCCAAGCCCTGGTTCTTGAATTCATACCAGATGTTGAACGCGCAGCGGCCGTTGGAGTGCAGGAACGCGTCCGCATCGGTGAGCGTCAACCCCACGCCCCACGTCGTGTTGGGAACCGGCGTGTGAGCGGGATTGCCGATGCGCAACGGCGGCAGGGGCACCAGGTCCGGGAGATCCTTGCACGGCGCACCGGTGACGGTACGGCACGGCGTCGGCTTTGGCGTAGGCTCGCACGGCGGACCGGCCGGATTGGGCCTGCAGGGCGTGGGTGTGGCGTTCGGATTGTGCGTGGGTCCGCAACCGGCGACGGTGGGCGGACACGGTGTGGGTTGGCACGGGATGCCGGCCGCGGTCGGCTTGCAGGGCGTGGGTGTGGCGTTCGGGTTGCGCGTCGGCGGCGGCGTGCATCGCACGCCGACCGGGCACGGCGTCGGCGTCGCGTTCGGATTCACGCCCGCGCAGCGCACGGTGAACTCGGCGCGGTTCGAGCGGGCGACGATGTTGGCGCCAGTGGCATCGCGGACGAGGATTTGAACCCAGTATGCACCGCTCGCGCTCGGCGTGCGTGCATCGTGGACAGCGTAGGTGTGCGTCGCATCGAACGTGGCAGTCATCAAGAAGCTGTCGATGCCGTCGCTGTTCAGCATCGAGTACTTGGTCGAGTTGACGAAGTCAGGGGAATTGACGATCTTGCCGTTGAGATGGATGGTCGCCGGGCACGGGCCGGCATAGCTGGCTGGCGACGCGGCGAGCGAGGCCGAGAACGTGGGAGCGGCCAGCGCGGGCGCCGCAAAGGCGCACGCGAAGGCCAAATACGTGATGGCGAGCGCCGATACGAATCTTCTCACGACGAAGAGCCTCCTTCATGGACGCGAGAGATATCTGCAGTGCTGACCGTATAACGCCAACTTTCAACTCTCAGTTCCACAGTCCCGTCAGGCGGAGTCCCCGGCACGCTTGACCGGCGCTCACGTGCGGCGCACACGCCTTCCTAGCTCGAGTCGAGCTGGAACGTATAGATAACGCGATACAGGTCCGCCGCGGGTCTTCCGTCGGCGGGCGGACATGCATAGGTGCTTGCGCGCGCCGCGCTCAGCGCCGCATTGTCGAGCAACGCGTTTCCCGAAGACTCGCCGACATGCGCCGAAACCACTTGACCATCCGGACCGATCGCCACGATGATCGACACCGTGCCCTCGACGCCGGCACCGCGCAGCGAATCCGAGTAATCGGGCACCACCCTGTGCAGCATCCGGCACGGCGCGAAATCCTGGCTTGGCCGCGCGGTCGCAGGCGCCGCCGTGGCCGGCTGGTCGATGCCTGGACTTGCAAGAGGCGAGGCCCCTGGTCCGGGCGACCCGGCGCCGATGTGCGGCGGCGCGATCGAGTGGAAGGGCCCGGGCGTTTCGCGCGGGTTCGAGGAGGTGAGCGGCTGGGGCGATGGGCGGGCGTGTGCAGGGGCAGGTGTCGGCGTCGGCCGCGGCGTCGGCGTCGGCGCTTGCGTCGGTCTTGGAGAAGTGTCGATGACGATCGGTTGGGGCGTCTGCGTGTCGGCATGTACCGGATGCAGCCGGAACCATGGCGTCAGCGCGCCGCCGAGCAAGAAGTGCGCCAGCGCCGACAAGACGATGAAGGCAAGCGACAGAATCACGATCGCTTTGCGTTCGCGCTTGGAGTACTGCGGTAGGGAGTCGGGCACGCGAGCAGTAGGAGCCATTTCGGCCTCCATGCTCCCGCCCGCTCATAGTATAATACGGCGCGCTGCGGCGCGCAATCCGTCACAAGGCCAGCCGGCCTAGACCGCGGCCTGCCCTCTGGCCAGCAGCAGAACGATCATGGCAGCCCCGAACACCCAGCAATAGATCGCGAACGGTGTCAGGCGATGCTGGTCGACGTAGCGCATGAAGAAGCGGATGGCGAAGATGCCCGAGATGAGCGCTGCCGCGAAGCCGGCCGCGATGATGAGCGTCGGTTCGGGGGCGGCCGATGCAGAGACGAAGCCGTGCAAGGCCGCTCCCGGGTGCGGGTGCACGATGCGTCGCAGTTCGAACAGGCTTGCGCCCAAGATCGCCGGACCGGCCAGCAAGAACGAGAACCGCGCGGCTTGCTCGCGCGATAAGCCGGCAAGCAAGCCGGCGGCGATCGAAAAACCGGAGCGCGATCCGCCCGGCACCAGGCCCGCGATCTGGCTGAGCCCGATCCAAAACGCGTTGCCCCAAGACAGCTGCTCGGCGTCGGCTTTCCCCTGCGGCAAGCGCTCGACGACGAAGAGCACGAGTCCGGTGATCATGAGGCCGACGGCCGCCACGAGCGGCCGCCCGTACAGCGGGTCGAGCCGCTTCTCAAGCAGATAGCCGATGACAGCCAACGGCAGCGTTCCCACGATGACCAGCAGCGCGAGCCGTTCGTTCGGCTTGCTCCAGCGATCGCCAAAGCCCGTGATCGCTCCGCTGAGGATCTCCCAGAAATCGCGCGCGAAGTAGATGAGCACGGCGAGAAACGTGCCGAGGTGCAGCATGGCGACGAACGGCAGGCTGGGCGGCGTCCATCCGAACAGCGTCGAGATGAGCAGCGTGTGCGCCGTGCTGCTGATAGGAAAAAGCTCGGCGACACCTTGGATGACGCCGAGCACGATGGCCTGGAAGAGGCTCACTTATTCGATCTGGAAGACGTAGTCGATCAGGTAGTCGCTCTCAAAGGACGCCGGCTTGAACGTGCTCGCGCGCGCCGCTTTGAGCGCGGCATTGTCGAGCAGCGCGTTGCCGGACGACTGGTAGATCTTCGCGCCGAGCAGCGCGCCGCTGGGCGCGATGGTGACGATCACGACCGCAGTGCCCTGGATGCCTTGCTCCTTGGCCAGCTCGGGGTAATCGAGCGGCGCCTTGAACTTGAAGTCCGAATCGGCCACGCCCACCGGGCCTGCGGGCCTCGGGTTCGCGGTCGGCGCCGACGTGGGGGGCGCGGAGGGTACGCCGTTCTCATTGCCGTGCGGCGCCGGGGTGTACGCCACTTCAGCCGGGCCGGTGCCACCCTCGCTGTGCGTCTTGATGACGTTCATCTTGAGCCGCGCCGGCGGCGGGGTGTTCTTCAACGGCGGCGGCGTCGGCGTGGCTGGCGGCGTCGGGGTGGGCTTTGGGGTCGGTTTGGGCGTCGGCGGCGGCTTGATCAGGGTCTGCACGGTGACTTTTTGCGGCGGCGGAGTCGCCTCTTCTTTGAATTGCGGGAAGAAATGCTCGCCGGCCGCGCCCATGATGAAGTGGCCCACAGCCGACAAGATGATGAAGCCTGCTGAAAGGTAGATCAGCGCATAGCGGTCGCGCTTGGTGAACAGCGCCGGCGTGGTGCGCGCCTTCGGCGGCGCGCTGGGGGTCGTGGCCAAGCTACTGGTGTCCTTTCTGCCCGTCGGATCGATTACGGATTGTTCTGAACCGCGTTATCCGCCGCACCGTGCACCTTGTTCGCCAGACCGAACTGGTTGAAACCGGCGGTCTTCGCGGCGTCCATTACCCGCAACACCGTTCCGTAGTGGACTGTCGGAGCAGCCTTGATGATGATGTCGGTCTGCGTCTGGTTGAACTGGTCGAAGTACGTCTTGAAGCGATCGTAGATCTTCTTCTCGTCGTCACCGGTGGTCCACACGGTCTCGGCGCCGACCTGGATGGTGTCGCACTCTTTCCCTCCGCTCGAGGGGCACTTGTCTCCGGCCTGCTCGTGGCCGATGATCACCGTGATCGGCGAGTTGGTGACTTTGAGCTTGTTGATCGCCTCCGGGACCGGCGGCGGCTTCAACAGCGAGGTCAAGATCATGAAGATGATGAGCAAGACCAGCAGCACGTCCGTGAACGGCGTGATGTTGATCGTGGACATCACATCTTCTTCCGGGTTGGATCCTACCATCGACATGGCGAATGCGTCCTTACTGCGTCACGAAGCCGACGTCGTCGTCGTTGGCCAAGCGTGCGGCGTCGAGGATTTTGATGATCGTATTGTAGCTGGCGGCTGAGTCGGCGACCAGCGAGATATGCGTGAGATAGCCGCGGTTCGCGTTCTCTTTGTGGAACTTGACCGCGGCGGCCATGTCGTCATACAGCCTCGCGTCGCTGGTCTGCTTCCCGTCGATGAAGACGCGGTTGTTGGCGGACACCTCGACGTCGATCTGATGCTTCAACTGGCTCTGGTTGATCTTGGTGGGCGCGTCGCTCTTCTTCGGCAATTCCTTTTGGAAGCCGGGAGGAGCGGCCAGCGCCGCCAGGATCATGAAGATGATGAGCAGCACGAGCAGCACGTCGGTGAACGGCGTGATGTTGATCTCCGCCATCACCTCGGTGTTTTGTGCAGTGGATGTCAGTCCCATAATGCTTGCTTTCGCCTCGTGAGTCGCTGGCGCCGCCCGCGTGGTTCACACGCGCTAGGCCCCTCAGGCGGCTCGCGCGTCGCAAACCGCCTGGCTTCCTCGAGTGCTGGCCTTTCTGCTTAGGCTCCGCCTGACGGCCCTGAAGGCCGCGGCGCCGGCGCCGGCGCCTTGCCGCCCGTCGCGCGCGGGTTGTACAGCTCGGTCGGGATCGGCGAACCGGTGTTGTGGAAGTGCAGCATCTCGGCCAGCTTGTTGGCCGCGACGATCATCTCCTGATTGTACGCCTTGATGCGCGACTTGAAGTAGTTGAAGAACACCACGGCGACGACGGCGACCAACAGGCCGGCCGCGGTCGTGACCAAGGCTTCCGAGACGCCCGCCGCGACAACGGCCGGCGTCGAGTTGCCTTTGAGCGCGATGTCCTGGAAGGCCCGGATGATGCCGAGCACCGTGCCGAACAGACCGACGAACGGCGCGATGACGGCCACCGTGCCGATGATCGACAGGTTTGCTTCGAGCGCGTTGAGCTGCTCGAGCAGGCCGATCGAGAGCGCGTCACTGATGTCGGCGCGGCTCTTCTCATGCCGATACAGTCCGAACTGCAGGATCTTCGGCAACATGCCATGATAGCGGTCGCACACAGCGATCGCGCCGTTCATGTCATCGCGCGCCACGCGGTCGCCGATCTCCTTGAGGAGCTGCGTCGGATCCGTGTGCTGGCGCGAGAAGAAGAAGAATCTCTCAAACACGATGCCGATCGAGATGATCGACATGACCAGCAGGATCCACATGGCGAATCCGCCGACGTTGAGGAAGTTATAGAACGCTACTAATGGGTTTTCCATGAATGCAATTCCCCTATAGGCTAGAGATCGGCCCCAGGAAAGGCCTCCGAGGCTGCGCGCGAGGTACCCTAAAATGCAGAAGGCGGGCGGTGGCCCGGCCGTCGTCGGGTTGTCCGGTTATACGAGACGCGTCATCGTTCCTACCGCATTCCCGGCCGGCTTCCGCAGGCCGGGAACGAACGAGTGTGTGCCGATGAAAAACGCCTTCCGCATTCATGCTAACTCGCATCTAATCGTGCTAGTGGCCGGGCTGGTTGATCATCTCTCCGCGCGGCGCTGAGTAGCCCGCGAGGTCTGCGCCGTTGAGCTCTTTGTAACGTGCGTTGACGGCCGCCATGCCGTCGGCGTTGTTCTGTGCTTTGTACAGGTCGAATGCTCGGTGGAGCGCGGTGTTCGCCTGGTCCTTCTTGTTCTGGCGCGCAAGCGCGACCCCTAGGTCGTACCAGCCGCTGGCGAAGTTGGGGTCGGCTGTCGTGGCAGCGGTCGCGTACTTGATGGCATCCGGCGTCGGATCGGTGCCCTTGTTCGGCAGACCTAGCAGAATGGCGGCGATGGTGGCGTTGTAGACCGCCGTATTGGCAGGCGCCACCGCGACGGCGTTTGCCAGCGCGGTCTGGGTCGTGGTCAGGTCGCCCTGGGCGGCTGCGATCTGCGCGGAGCCGAAGAGGGCGTTGCCGTTGTGCGGGTCGATGGCCAGCGCCTTGTCGTACGCGGCCTTGGCCTTGACGTAGTCCTTCTTCTGCACGTAGATGTCGCCGATATCGACTTGCACCTGCGGCTCGTTGGGCGAGACCTGGGCCAGCTGGTTCAGCGGCCCGAGTGCCGCGTCGAGTTTGCCCTTGCGGATGTAGTAGCTGGCCAGCGCCTGATATGCGACGGGGCTGGCCGGTGAGATCTTCTCGGCCTGGTTGATCGACGCGATGCCGTCGTTCTCTTGGCCCAGGTCGAGCTGCGAGACGCCCAGATCCGCGTAGATGCGCGCTGTGACGTTGACCGATTTTTTGTCGTCGAGCTGCAGCGCTTGCTTGAAGGAAGCGATAGCGGCCTGATTGTCGCCGGTGCCTTGCTGCGCTTCGCCCAACTCGATCTGGTATTGCGTCTGCGTCGGATCGAGCTTGGCCGCCTTTTGCGCATACGGAAGCGCATCACCGGACTTTTGGTTTTCGAGCAGCACGAAGGCGTACTCGCCGTAGGCGCTGGCGGCGTTGCGCGCGTCGGACGCCTCCGGATGGGGCGTGAGCGCGAGGAACGAGTCGTAGGCTTCTGCCGCCTGCTTGTAGCGATCGTCCTTCTTGTTCTGCAAGCCGTCGCTATAGTACGCGAACCCGAGCAGCGAGAAGAACCCGGCGTTCTTGGGATCGAGCTGCGTGCCTTTGACGAGCACGTCCTCAGCCTGCGCGTAGTCGTGCTTGTTGATCAGCACGATCGCGAGGCCGCGCCGGGCCGCCTCATCGTTCGGATTGGCGGCGAGCTTGGCGTCGTACGCGCTGGTGCTGCCCTCGTCTTGCGCGAGTCCTTGCAGCGTGAACTTGTACGTGATGTCGAAATAGGCCAGCGTCGGTTTGCCGTTGCTGTACGCGGGCTTGTACGTCGACTGCTTCACCGCTGAGATCACAGCGTCGTCGAGGTCCTTATGGCCCGATGATTTGAAGATCGCGAAACTGGTGGCCTTGCCGTCGGCCTGGACGAGCACCTTGACTTTGACTTCGCCGGTCTCGCCGCCGGAGCGCGCGCTGTCGGGATACTGCGGCTTCACCTGGTTTGTGAAGCTGGGCGGCACATAGCCCGTCGCGTCTGCGTGCGCGATCGCGGCGGAACCGAGAATGGCGGTCGCGCCGAGCACGGCGACGACAAGGCTGCGATGCAGTTGGCGCATGGGTCTCCTTCTGACGCGTGAAATCGCGGGCGTCGATGCCCTGCGTTACGAATTGCGGGTAGCGGCTCTTCTGCTTCGTATTCCCATAATCCGCCGTCGGGCAGCGGCCGCGGCGGCGAAATACGCTTCGATTTTGCCGAAATCTCCGCTTTCGAGCGCACGCCTGAACGCGCGCACCGTGTCTTCGAGGGCCCGCAACGCTCGGGCGGTGCTGCGGGCGTTGGCTCGCAACGGCGCTTCCCATACGGAAAACGGCGATTGCGCCAGACGCGTTGCGCTATCGAATCCAGGGCCCGAGACCCAGTTCGCCGCTCGACCGCCCGCGCGCTTGGCTGCTAGGGCCAGCGCGAGCGACGCGACCTGCGGCAGCGCGCTTGTCGCCGCGACGATCCGGTCGTGGTCGGACGGTTTGAGCCTTACCGGCACCGCGCCGAGCAAGCGGGCGAACGATTGCGCGCGCCGCGAGGCGGCTGCCCGATTTTTCTGCGGGGGCGCGTACAGCGCGAATGGCCGGCCGCCAAACATTTCAGGGTTCGCACCTTGCGGACCCGACGACTCCGCGCCGGCGAGAGGATGGCCCGCGACGAACTGCCGCTCCCCCGCAGTCAACCGCAGTGCCGGCGCCGCCGCCGCGACCACCGGCGCCAGCAGCGGACCTACTTCTATAATGAAGGCGCGCGTTTGAGTCTGGGCCAGAACCTGAGGAACGAGACGCACGATCGCCTCGAGGGGGGCGGCGAGGACAACGGTGTCAACCTCCCGCAGGGCGGCCTCAAGGGTCGGCGCGACGCGGTCGAGCGCCCCTTTGCGGCGGGCTGCAGCAGCGCGACCGCGCGCCGGGTCCCAGCCGGCGATCTTCACCTGCTTGAGGCGGCGCCGCAACGCCAGCCCGATCGATGTGCCGATGAGCCCCGTGCCGACGATGAGGATGTTGGAGCGTTCGAATCCTTGGGAGGGTTGCTTGTCGCTCACACCGTCGCAGCGACGTCTGACGCGACCGGCCGGCCGACGGCTCGTGCCACGGCGCGCACGCCATCCATCATGGCTGCGAATTTCTCGAAGGTCAACGATTCGAATCCGTCCTTGAGCGCTTCGGCGGGATTCGGATGCACTTCGATCATCAGGCCGTCCGCACCGGCAGCAAGGCCCGCGCGCGCCATGGGCGCCACCAGTTCCCAGCGGCCTGTTCCATGGCTTGGATCGACGATCACCGGCAGGTGTGTGAGCTGCTTGAGCAGCGGCACCGCGTTCAGATCGAGCGTGTTGCGCGTGGCCGGCTCGAACGTACGGATGCCGCGTTCGCACAGCATGACGTCGTGGTTGCCGCCTGCGAAGATGTATTCGGCCGCGAGCAGCCACTCTTCGATCGTCGCGGACAGGCCGCGTTTGAGCATCACCGGTTTGCGCGCCTTGGCGACCTCTTTGAGCAGATTGAAGTTCTGCATGTTGCGCGCGCCGACTTGCAGTATGTCCGCATAGGTCTCGACCATCGCCACGTCGCGCGGGTCGAGCACTTCGGTGATCACCGGCAGCCCCGTCTCCTCGCGCGCCGCGGCGAGGATCTCAAGCCCTTCCTTGCCCATGCCTTGGAATGAATACGGCGAGGTGCTGGGCTTGTACGCGCCGCCGCGCAGCAGCGTCGCACCGGAGGCCTTGACGGCGTGCGCGGTCTGCAGCAACATGTCGCGGCCTTCGACGGTGCATGGGCCGGCGATGACGTGCACCGCGTTGCCGCCGATCTCGACGCCGTTGCGCAATCGGATGATGGTGTCGCTTTGCGCGCCCTCGCGGCTGACCAGCTTGTAGGACTTGCTGATCGGCACGACGCGCTCGACCCACGGGATCCCCGCCAGTTGCGCGGCGAGCATCTCTTTGTTGTCGCGCACGCCGAGCACGCCGACGATGACGCGTTCGACGCCTTTGGAGACGTTGACGCCATAGCCCATGGCGGTGATCTTCTCGACCACTTCTTGCGCCTGGGCGTCGGTCGCGCCGCGCCTGATGATGACGATCATATATCCCTTAAAACGTCGAGCCCGCCGTCTGCGGATTGTCCTCGCCTGTCAAATCCGGCCGCAGCGCCGTCGCGCCCTCTAGATAGATGTGCTTCACTGCCGCCTGCGTCGCATCGGTATTCACGAGCATGAGGATGCGGATGCAGCGCCCCAGCCGGCCGGGCACTCCCATCTCGTGGCCGCACAGCAGCGGCACTTTGTTCCAGCCCAACGCGCGCGCCGCAGCCGCCGGGAATTCCGCGTCAAGATCGGTCGTCGTCGTGAAGAACACCGCGGCGATGTCCGGCGCCTCCACGCGATTTGCTTCGATCATCGCGCTGAGCAGCCGCTCGGACGCCGAAACGATCGCAGCCGGCGAGTTCTCGGCGGCGGTGATGGCGCCGCGGATACCCCGGACTGCCATGTGCGGACTTCATTCTGTGAG
>DATFYX010000081.1 GCA_035314825.1 Candidatus Eremiobacteraceae bacterium | reverse complement strand
AAGCGTTTGTTGTAACGGGCGATCTTGCCCGTGCGGTCGACGACCAATATGCCGTCGGCCGTCGCCTCCAACGTGGCGAGCAGCATCGATCGCTCAGCGGCCAAGGAATTGGTCGGAATCGGCGCTCGCCTCCCTTCTATTGACAACTATCGTCTATTCTAGGGAGGGAACGCCTATCATGTGGGAAGATGTGCGGGCACGTTTAGACTGTGAACGGCGTCACAGCGAGGCTGGAACTTTACTTAGCCGTGAGCGCGGCCTTCACGGTCGCGTCCCATGGCCGGCCGTTGAAATCTCGCGCGAAGTGGTCCACCATGCTTTCGGCAAGCGAAATCAACACGAGGGAGTCGCCCGCCGATTGACCGAGCTTGACATGCTCGACAAGACTGAGCGTGATCGACATCGGTATGGTGCCCATCTGAAGCCTCATGGGCTGATCGTCGAGCTCCCCTTGGACCTCGATGGAAGCGACCCCGCTCGCGACGCTGGTGACCGACGCGGAGACCGGAACCGCGAACGTTTGGTCTTCGACGAGCACGCTCACCGACGACCGCCACTTGCTCCCCGGTTGCAGGCCGGGAGCGTCAGCGACGACCTGTTGGCCCCCTCGCAGCGCCAACCCGAGGGTTGCCGTACCGCTGTTCGGATAGTCGAAGTCGAAATCGACGCCCGTCTTGGGTCGTGTCGCGAGGGTCCCGGAACTCTGCAGGGCTTGCGGTTTGCAATCGCACGAGAAACTCGCGTCATATTGGGCCGGAGCAACTTGCAAGACCAATGCACTTAACGCGGCTATCAACATCTTGTCCTATGGGTTTGCGACAAAGCCGACGGTCAGGCTCGAACTGACGACCTGCGGTTTACGAAACCGCTGCTCTACCGGCTGAGCTACGTCGGCAAGGATTCGGAACGCCCTTTTTCTCAATGGCCACGCGACCCGCCTGCCTTTGCCGGTTGGACGACTGCGGCGTCGCCCGACGCGGCGCTTTCATACCGCTCAAGAGCCGGGAATTAGGCGGCTGGGTGGTCTTGTGCCAGCCAACGATCCTTCAGAGCGATGCGACGAGCGCCTTTCGGATACGCGCTGCCTTGATGCGAGTCAAGCCATTCCCGTGCGAGCACGACGAGGTATTCGAAATTCTCCCAGATGCCCGAACCCCCGACTCGCCGTGAGATGGCGATGAGATCCTCGCCGTCTTTCCAGTCGTTGACCAGCACCCATGAGTACACGTCCATGATGGCTTCCGCCGGGATGAGCCGCTGTTTGACCAGACTACCTACGTAATCGTACCAGTTATAGAGATGGAGGAACGGCGCGTCCTGGCGATTATAGGTGTTGTCCTCGATGCTCTTGCGGAATGCCGGATCCTGAACGCCCTGGCTCGCGAGCTTCTTGGTCCCCTGGCGCCATTCCGAGAACTGCGGATCCTCCGAGCGGCCCAGGATGTTGAGCAGGCCCGTGAGCTGATTGCTCGTCCGCAGGTGTTGCAGCTGCACGATCGCCGCCAGCGCGGTCGCGGCGATGACCACGAACGATCCGATAGAAGCGGCCGTGCTTAAGACCTCAAGCGACATACTGTGCCCTCCCGTGTTGGCGCACCCACGTTTCGGCTCTTGCGGGTGATTTCTTCGTGCCGGGCAAAGCGTGTTCGTGTTGATGAAGTTGCTTCTTCTGCTTGCGGCCGTTCTTGTATCGAGTGCCGACGCTGACTGGCCGACGTACGGCTTCACCTACGACAACGCCCGCCACACGCCGCTGACGCAGATCAGCGCGCGGAGCGTTGCAACGCTGCAGCGCGCGTGGGAGTACCAGAGCACGGCGGCGGGGCAGAACGAGTCGTCGCCGATCGTCGTGCACGGCGTGATGTATGTGACGACCGGAGAGCGCAATAGCGTCGTCGCGCTCGACGCGCAAAGCGGAGTCAAGAAGTGGGAGTACACGCCGGCGCTCAGCCACTACTCGTTCTGCTGCGCCAAAGCCAATCGGGGCGTGGCGGTCGCGGACGGGCTCGTGTTCTTGGCCACGCTTGATGGAAGACTGATCGCGCTCGACGAGCGATCCGGCAGCGAACGCTGGGAGGTGCAGGTCGGCGACCCGCGCGACGGCTTCAGCGAGACGATGGCGCCGCTAGTCTGGCGCGACATGGTATTCATCGGCAGTTCCGGCGGCGATTTCGGGATCCGCGGCTCGTTCTCGGCGTATCGCGCCGCCGACGGAACGCTGCTGTGGCGCTGGTGGTCCACCAATCCTGGCTGGGAAGGTCCGTACGTCGCCAGCGTGCACGGCTATTCGCTGCATCGCGACATCGCGCGCGAGCGCGCCGATGCGCCGCGTTTCCGCGACGCGTGGCGCCATGGCGGCGGCGCTGTGTGGATGACGCCCGCGCTCGACGTGGAGCGTGATACGATTTATCTCTCCACGGGCAACCCAGCGCCCAACTACAACGCATCGACGCGGCCGGGCGACAATCTGTACACCAATTCGATCGTCGCGCTCGACGCGCTCACGGGCAAGATGCGCTGGTGGTATCAAGAGACGCCGCATGACGTGTGGGACTACGACGCCGCAAGTCCGCCGTTCTTGTTCGACGCGCTCGATCGCCACGGACACCGCGTGGCTGCAGTCGGAGAGGCAGGCAAGACGGGTTGGCTCTACGTTCTCAATCGCGATACCGGCGCCGAACTGCGCGTGTCGGACAACATCGTGCCGCAACACGACATGTACGCCGCGCGCGGCGACCAGATCATGGAGCCGGGCGTCCAAGGCGGCGCGATCGGACCGGCATCGTTCGATCCGGGCTCGGGCTTGGCGTTCCTGGTCGCGATCGACCGCCCGGACGAACACGTGCCGGGCCCGGTGACCCCTCGTACACCGGACACGTTGTGGCTTGCGGGGCACACGCGCCCGGTGCGCCACTCCGTCAACGACATCAGCGCCGTCGATCCGAGCACGGGTCGAGTGGTCTGGCGACGCCGCCTGTCCGGCGGCCCCGGGGAGCGTTTCAATCTGGGATTCATCAGCGGTTCGCTCTCCGCCGGCGACATCGTCTTCGTGCCCGAGCCGAACGGTGTGTTCTACGCGCTCGATGCGCGCACCGGAAATCTCTTGTGGCGCACGGAGATCGGCCTCGGCGACGAGCCGACGGTGCAAAACGACTTGACGTTCGTGGAACGCTTTCGTGCATTCGTGCGCTCGATCTACGTGAGGATCTTCAATCAGCCCGAGGGTCCGCCGGCGCACGCCCGTCTTGACGGGCCGCCGATCCGCTATGTCGTGAACGGACGCGAGTATATCGCACTGTGCGCCGACGTGTTCACCGGCGGCGTCGAGCGCAACGTCGTGATCGCGTTCGCGCTGCCGCGCTGATGGCGTCGCGCATCGCGGCGCTCGTGCTCGCCGCGTCGGCACTACTGCTGGCGGTGGCCTGGCCGCGGCCGGCCGAGTTGCGCCCGCCATTCCTCGCGCCAGGCGACGTGATCGTCAGCCAGGTGGACGGCGCAGCACCCTGCCGCGTCTCGTACGACGGCTTCATCTGGTATGCAGTCGGGCCCGGGCGCTTTCCGCCGACGGCGATCCGGTACAGCGAATGCCCTGCAGGCTCGCGTTTAAGCGCGCGGCGGGATTCGATCGTGCCTGCGTGGGCCAAGCCGGATGGTCCGACCAAGGCGCTGTTCGTGGCGACGTCGTTCCATGAGATCCCGTCGCGCGCCGGCATGGTACGCATCGCCGAGCTCGCACACGCGCATGGCGTGCCGGTCACCTGGATGACCGGCCAACCGAAGACCTTCGCTGTCGTGGGCGATCTCTACGATTCGTATCACCGGCATTTCGGCGATGACCTTCAGACGCGGCCGACCAATCACAACCCACATGCGATCGCGTCGCCGACGCCGACGCATTTCGCGGCTCTGGCCGCGCAGCGGTTCCGATGGTTTCAACCTGCGGTGGCGATCGAAGGGGTGGGGTACGAACGCGACATCGCGGCCGACATGGCGGACGGCTATCGGGCTTTTTGGGGCATCGCCTGGAATTCGCACGGGCTGGACAACGACTACGATGAGGGGACGCCGTGGGGCGCGTACTGCGCTGATCCGCAGTCCTACAGGCGTCCGGCGAGCGGTGGCGATTGCGAGCTGGTCGGGCTCGAGTGGACCGCGCGCGATCTCACCCGCACGGCGATCAGCGACCACGAAGAATTCTATTCGACCGACCCTGACGATCTGCAGGTCGCGGGTTTCGATCGCGTCGCCGGCGCGCGATACGTGCGCGAGCTGGTCGACGCCTATGCAGCCGCAGGAGAGCTCCAGCCTATCGTCATGGTCAGCCAGCAAGAGACCGACCAGATGGAGAGTGCGCCCTTCTGGTCCGATATCGCGACGTCGTCAGCGCTGCTCGACGCGCTCTACGCGCAGGCCAAAGCCGACGGCATGCGGACGGTGACGCTGGCGCAAGCTGCGACCGAAGCGCGTCGCTTTGCCGGCCGGCCGATCGCGATCGCCTTTCCATATATCCCGAGTCTTGCGGTCCCTGAAGCATGGGCGCCATGGTCGTATCGCGGCCCATATCCGGCGACCATCGACTATCACGACGGGGCGGCGGACATGAGCTTCATCCAAGGGCGCACCACCGCGGTGCGCGTGTTCCCGTTCGACCGCGCCGCTCGTAATTCGACCTTTCTCACCTTGCCGCGGCTGCAGACATCAGAGATGCCATCGCTGACCGCGGCCACGTTCGACGACGGCGCGCTGACCTTGGTCTTCCAGTCGCGGGTACCGGTTCGTTACGGCATCGCGCTCTGGAGCGACCCGTCCAAAGTCCGCTGGAGCTCGGCCCAGGCGCTTATCACAGCCGCGGGGCGTGCCGGCGCGGTCGCCGCCTTCGATCTGCCGCGCGGTAACTTCACGCTCGTGTTGCACTGCACGGGCTGTTCAAGCACGACCTTCCCTCTGGCGCCCTAGTACTCCGAGCGTTCGAGGTCGACGTCCGAGAAGGCCGTGAATTTCTTGTCGAAGCGTAGCAGCACGGTGCCGGTCGGCCCGTTGCGCTGCTTGGCGATGATGATCTCGGCGAGGTTCTCATTCTCGGGCGTCGGCGGGTTGTAGTACTCGTCGCGATAGATGAACGAGACGACGTCGGCCTCTTGCTCGATGCCGCCGGACTCGCGCAGGTCCGACAGCAACGGGCGCTTGTCGTTGCGCATCTCGGGCGAGCGGTTGAGCTGTGCGAGCGCCACGACCGGCAGCTTGAGCTCTTTGGCCAGCGTCTTGAGGCCGCGGCAGATGTCGTCGATGATCTCGACGCGGTTGACCGCTTTCATGTTGCTCGACTGCAGCAGCTGCAGGTAGTCGACAATGATCAGGTCCAGGCCGTACTTGGCGTGCAGCCGACGGGCGCGCGAGCGGACCTCGCTCACTCGGAGCGCTGCGGAGTCGTCGATGTGGATCGACAGGTCCGCTAGCTCGCCCATCGCGGCGGAAATCTTGCCCCAATCGTCATCTTTGATGTTGCCGGTGCGCAAGCGCTGCGCATCGATCCTCGCCTCGGCCGAGAGCAGCCGCTGGATGAGCTGGTTGGCGCTCATCTCGAGCGAGAAGACCGCCACCGCGCGCCCCGCCTGCTTCGCGGCGTGGACCGCGATGTTCAAAGCCAGCGACGTCTTGCCCATCGACGGCCGCGCTGCGATGATGACCAGCTCGCCGGGCTGGAAGCCCGCGGTGAACTGATCGAGCGACTTGAAGCCTGAGGGCACGCCGGTGATCTGGCCTTGCTGATGGTACAGCTTGTTGATCTGCTCGAACGCTGGCTTGAGCAGGTCCTTGACCTGCGTGAACCCGCCGTGCTGGCGGTTGCCGATCTGGAAGATCATCTGCTCGCATTGATCGAGCGTCTCTTCCACGTCGTCAGAGGGTTCGAAGCCCGCTAGCGAGATACGGCCGCCCGCGGTGATGAGCGCCCGCAGGATGGCCTTTTCCGAGACCACCTTGGCATAGTATTCGGCCGAAGCGGTGGTGGGAACCGCATTGAGCAACTGGGTGAGGAAGTCGAGGCCGCCGATATCGTCGAGCAGACGGCGCCGGCGCAGCTCTTCGGCGACGGATATCTTGTCGACCGGCTCGCCGCGCTCGTACAGCGCGGTGATCACTTCGTAGAGCGTGGCGTGGTGTGGTGCGTAGAAGTCGTCGCGCCGGACGATCTCGGCGACGACCGGCACCAACTCGCGGTCGACCATCAGCGCACCCAACACCGCTTGTTCGGCGTCGAGATTCTGCGGCGGAATGCGATCGATCGGTGATGCCAAAGCCATGATGCTACATTACATCACACCCGGATGGTGCGGGGCAAGCTCTGTCAGAAATTATTCTGTGGACGGCGGTGGAGAGAAATTGGGGATGCTGTGAATAGTTGTGGCCAGATCGAAACCCGGCCACAATATATGGTGTGTAGCGGTCGAATTTATTCGACCGTCGAATCGACCGGGCTATTCCGCGACGACGCGCACGGTGAGCTTCGCGCTGACCCCCGGCACGAGCTTGACCATGACCTCGTGATCGCCGGCGGCCTTGATCGGCTCGTCGAGCTCGATCTTGTGGCGGTCGACCTCGATCCCGAGCGATGACGAGACGGCTTCTGCGACTTGCGCGTTGGTGACGGCGCCGAACAGCTTGCCGCTCTCACCGGCCTTTGCCTGGACGACGATCGCTTTGCTCTCGAGCTTGCTCGCAAGCTCTCTGGCTTCAGCCAACGCCACGGCGGCGCGCTTGGTGTGCGCCGCGCGTTGCCCCTCGGCCTGCGCGAGGTTGCCGCGCGTCGCTTCGACCGCGATGCCGCGCGGCAGCAAGAAGTTGCGGCCGTAGCCGTCTGCGACGTCGTGGATCTCTCCGGCGCCACCTAAGCCCTTGACGTCTTTTTTCAGGATGACTTTCACGGCTACTCCGCCGCGAACGAAAGCAGCGCGATCACGCGCGCCCGCTTGATCGCCGATGTCACCGCGCGCTGATGTTTGGCGCAGGTGCCTGAGATGCGGCGCGGCACGATCTTGCCGCGTTCGGAGACGAACTTGCGCAGCTTGGGCGTGTCCTTGTAGTCGATCTCGGTGATCTTGTCGACGCAGAACGAACATACTTTACGTTTCGGCTTGCGGTCGACGCCGTTCTTCTTCTTCGGCTTCTTCATTTTCATTCTTGGAGGCATGGATTAGAATGGAACCTCTTCTTCTGTCTCTGCGTCGTATTTGTATTCGGGAAGTTCGCCCGCCGGTGCGGGTGCCGGGCGCTCGGCGCTCGCGCCGCCGGCTCCGCCGGGCCGCGAATCGAGCATCTGGAAATCATCGGCCACCACCTCGACGGCGGTGCGCCGGTTGTTCTCTTTGTCGGTGTACTCGCGGATCTGGCAGCGGCCTGAGATCAGCACGAGCCGGCCTTTTTGCAAGAACTCGGCCGCGCGCTCGGCGCGCTGGCGCCAGATGCTCACGCCGAAGAAATCGGTCTGCTTCTCCCCGCCGTCGCGACCGCGTTGGCGGTCGACGGCGATGCGGAATGACGTGACGGGAATCCCCGCTTGCGTCTGGCGCAGTTCGGGATCGGCGACGAGCCGCCCGACCAATACGATGTGATTATAGGTACCGGCCACGATATGAACCCTCCGTGTTCAGTCTCGGATGAGGAGGGCGCGAAGCACGTCGTCGTGCAGGCGCAGCTGCCGGATAGCCTCTTTGGCGCAATCCGACGGTCCGTCGAACTTCATGCAGACGTAGTGACCCTCGCGCTGTTTCTTGATCTCGTAGGCCAGCCGTCTCTTCCCCATCGGCTCGATGGCGATCTCACCGCCGCCGTTGTTCTTGACGACGTCGGAGAAATGCGACGACAGCTCGATGACCTGCGGGTCCTCGAGCCCAGGACGAAGGATGTACGTTATCTCGTAAAGCGACACAGTGCGTGCGCTGCCTCCCCATGGGCGATGGCTTGTCCTGACCAGCGCGCGAGGCGCTGCGGGCGAGCAGGAAGGAAATCGGCGGTCGGATGACCGCCACCAGCGGCTCGAAAGCCGCACGGCAAGCCCGCGTAGTATATCACACGTTTCGACGCCCTGACAAGGCGGAAAGCGACGTAACAAGCTGGTGCGGAATCGTGCCGGCGCGTTGCGCGACCTCGTCGATGCGCACGCCGTCCTCGTCGCCGAGGATCACCGCCTCGTCGCCCGGGCGCACCGTGACGCCGTAGGGAACGCGGATCATGGTGAAGTTCATGCCGATCGCGCCGACGATCGAGCAGCGCTCGTTATGCAGTCTCACTTGGCCGCCGATCGCCAGCGAGCGCGGCAGCCCATCGGCGTAGCCCAGGCGTAATGTCACGATGCATTCGCCGGGTTTGGCGATGCCGGTGCCGCCGTAGCCGAGCGAGGTCGCGTTCTCGAACTGCTTGGCGTACAGCACCGTGGCGCGAAGCGAGATCGCGGTGCGCAGCGGCAAGCCTCTGATCGTCCCTCCCGGATGAGCGCCGTAGAGCCCGATGCCGATGCGCGCCGCTTGGCCGCCGACACCCCATAACGTCGGCGCGGTCGCTGCCACGTGGTCGATAGGAACCGGCAGTCCGGTTTTCCGCATCGCGTCGACGGCGCTGTAGAACTGATCGAGCTGCGCGAGCATCTGTTCGCGGCTGGCGATATGTGTCCACGCGCCTTCCCAGCGTACGCCCGAAAGCGTGCGCACTGCACCGGCGAACGCCGAGCCGCGGTCCGCGGGGATGCCGCTCCAGCCTGTGCCCGTCTCAACCGCCACGTGTGCCACCGCTATCTTGCCGAGACCTACCGCAAGACGTGAGAGCTCCTTGGCGACCGCCGGATCTTCGATGGTGACGGCGACGTTGTTCTTGATCGCGGTCTCCAGCTCGTCGACCGGCGTCGTCCAGACGTGCACGATCGGCGCCGTGATGCCCGCTTCGCGCAGCCGTACCGCTTCTTCGATGTCCACCACGCAGAGGCGCTGCGCACCGCCTTCGATGCACGTGCGCGCGACGCGCTCAAGACCCAGCCCGTACGCGTCCGACTTGACGACCGCCCACAGCTCGCGCCCGGCGAGATAGCCGAGCCACGCGCGCACGTTGTGACGCAACGAGTCGAGGTCGAGCTCGAAACGCGGCTGCTTCAAAACAGTTTCCTCGAGTCGAGCAAGATCGTGACCGGCCCCTCGTTGACCAGCGCGACGCGCATCTGCGCGCCGAACACGCCGGTCTGCACGGGCAGCCCTTCGCGGCGCAGCAGCTCCACCACGCGGTCGAACAGCGGCTTCGCGGCCGGCCCGGCGGCGGCATCTATAAAGGAAGGGCGACGCCCTTTGCGCGCGTCGCCGTGCAAGGTGAACTGCGAGACCGCCAGCACGGCGCCGCCGACGTCGGCCAGCGCGAGGTTCATATCACCCGCCGGATCGTTGAAGATGCGCAGGCCCGCGATCTTCGCGGCGATCGCCGAGGCATCATCGTCGGTATCGTCTTTACCGACCCCGACGAGCGCAAGGAAACCGCGCTCGATCGAGCCGACGACGTTCCCGTCGACTTCCACCGATGCGGAGCTCACACGCTGGACCACCGCACGCACGAAAGACCGCCTTAGCGGTCGCCGACGCGGGCTTCGCGCTTGGTCACACGATACGCGTTGCGCACGTCGCGCACCCGGCCGAGCTTCTGCAGCAATTGGCTCAGATGGTTGAGATCGCGGATCTCGAGGCTGCACGAGATGCTCGCGCTGCCGTCGCGTTTGGTGCGCGCGGTGACCGAGGTGGCGTTGGTCTTGTGCTCGGAGAGCACGCTCATGACGTCTTGGAGCAGGCCGGCGCGGTCGGCGGCTTCGATCTCGATGTCCACGATGTGAGCGTCGGTCGGTGACACGTCCCACGCGACGTCGATCAACCGATCGGGCTGCGCGCCGAGCGAACCCGCATTGGGGCACTCCACGCGATGGACCGAGACACCCTTGCCCTGTGTGATGAAACCGAGGATCGCATCGCCGGGCACCGGACGGCAGCATTTGGCGAAACGCACCATCACGCCGCCCATGCCGCGCACCTTGATGCCTGAGGTCTGGCGCCGCGCGGGCTTGCGCACGCCGACCGCTTGGCGCTCGAGCGGCAGCGGCACGACGTTGCGCCGCTTGGCCTCCTCGCGTCCGCGCGCGACGATCGAGCCGAGCGACGCGTCGCCGAAGCCGACGGCCGCGTACATGTCGTCCAGGCTCGCGTAGTTCATCTTCGCGGCGAGCCGCTCGAAGAACGCCGGGGCGGCGACGTCTTGGAGCTGTTGGCGTGCGAACTCGCGCTCGACGATCTCGCGCCCGGCGACGATGTTCTCCTCGCGCCGGTTCTTGCGGAACCACTGCTTGATCTTGTGCTTGGCGCTCGACGTACGGCAGATCGTCAGCCAATCTAGCGACGGCCCGGGGCTGCCCTTATTGACCAGCGCTTCGATGATGTCGCCGGTCTGCAGCTCGTAGGTCAGCGGCACGATCTTGCCGTTGACCTTGGCGCCGACGCAATGATGGCCGACGCCGGTGTGCACGTGATAGGCGAAGTCGATGGGCGTCGCACCCGCGGGCAGTCCCATGACGTCGCCCTTGGGCGTGAACACGAAGACCTGGTTGGCGAACAGATCGACTTTGAGGCGCTCGATGAACTCGCGGCTGTCGTGGGTCTCTTCTTGCCACTCGAGCAGCGAGCGCAGCCAGGCGAGCTTCTCGTCGAAGTCGTCGCCGCGTCCGCCCTCCTTATATCTCCAGTGCGCGGCGATGCCGTACTCGCTGGTTCGGTGCATCTCCCAGGTTCGGATCTGGATCTCGATCGGATCGCCGCCCGGCCCGATGACCGTGGTGTGGATGGACTGATAGCCGTTGGTCTTCGGCATCGCGATGTAGTCTTTGAAGCGCCCGGGCAGCGGCGTCCAGATGCTGTGGACGATGCCGACCGCGCCGTAGCAGTCCTTCACCGAATCGACGATGATGCGGATCGCGTTGAGATCGTAGATCTCCGAGAAGTCGCGGCCGCTGCTCAGCTTTTGGTAGATCGAATAGAAATGTTTCGGGCGCCCGGAGATGTCGGCTTTGATGCCCGCCGCGGCAAAGCGGGTCTGCACGTCGGCGATCACGTTCTCGACCGAGCGCTCGCGGTCGGCGCGCCGCTTGGCGACGCGATCGCCGATCTCTTTATACGCCGCGGGATCGAGGTACTCGAGGCTCAGGTCCTCGAGATCCCACTTGATCTTGTAGATCCCCAGACGATGCGCGAGCGGCGCGTAGATCTCAAGCGTCTCTTCGGCGATGTTCTTCTGCTTGGCGGGCGGCAGGCTTTGCAGCGTGCGCAGGTTGTGGAGGCGATCGGCGAGCTTGATGATGATGACGCGGATGTCTTTGGCCATCGCCAAGAACATCTTGCGCAGGTTCTCGACTTTGACGTCTTCTTTGGTCTGATACGGGATCTTGGTGAGCTTGGTCAGCGCATCGACCAGCGTGGCGATCTCAGCGCCAAAACGCCGCTCGATCTCTTCGAGCGGCACGGTGGTGTCCTCGACGACGTCGTGCAGCAGGCTGGCCGCGATGCACGCCGGGTCCATCTCGAGGTCGGCCAAGATGGTGGCGACCGCTAGCGGATGCGAGATGAAGCTGTCGCCGCTGGCCCGGGTCTGGCCGCCGTGCGCCTGCTCGGCGAACTCATAGACGCCCTCCAGCCACTCCTCGTCCAGGCTAGGGTAGTACTTCTTGACCTGCTTCGTCAGCTCGGCAATCGTTGTCGCCATGTGGATATTGCTATTCTACAGGGACAACGCGGGACGCGCAACCAGGTGGCGCACCCAGCGCGCGGGCGGGGCTACGCCAGGTCCCGCCACGCCTCGTTGACGAGGGCGGTCATGACGTGGTCTTCCCACACCCCGTTGATGCGCAGATAGCGCGCCGCCGTCCCCTCGATCGTGAACCCCAGGCGCTTGAGCAGCCCGCCGCTGCGCAGGTTGCGGGGCATGTAATTGGCCATGATGCGGTGCAGGTTGAGGTCCCCGAAAGCGTAGCCGATGAGCGCCTGCAGCGCCTCGCGCATGAGCCCGCGGCCCTCGTGCGTTCCCGCGATGTTGTAGCCTAGATAGCATGCTTGGAAAACGCCGCGGATGATGCTGCTCAAGTTCGCCGAGCCGATGACGGTGCGGTCGTCGAGCTCGTACAGGAACGTCTTGCACGAGTGGCCGGTGTCGAACTCATCGCGCATCTGCTCGATCCAGCCCGCCCAGAACGTGTCGCTCATCATGGCGACCGTCAACGGAGTGAATTCGCGCATGTGCGGCTCGTCGTTCTTGTAGAACGCCGCGATCGCCGCTGCATCCTCGCGCCGCGGCGAGCGCACGATGAGCCGCTTCGTCCGAAGCACGCAACCGGACGTCATGGCGCTAGTATTGGATGAATGTCTTCACGTCGACACCCGGGAGCTTAGCTCGACCGTTGAGCGCCGCAAGCTCGATCAGAAACGCGAAGCCGACGATCGTGCCGCCGAGCCGGTCGACCATCTCGCGCACCGCGGCGGCGGTGCCGCCGGTCGCGAGCAAGTCGTCCACGACGAGCACGCGATGGCCGCGCGCGATGGCGTCGTTGTGCATCTCAAGCGTATTCGTGCCGTATTCGAGCGCGTAGTCGACGCTGATCTTCTCAAAGGGCAGCTTGCCGGGCTTGCGCACCGGCACGAACCCGGCACCGAGTTTGTACGCGATCGGCGTGCCCAGGATGTAACCGCGCGCTTCGATGCCGACGACGGCGTCGATCTTCTGCGTCTGATACGGCGCCGCCATGATGTCGATGGCGGCACGCAGCGCCTGCGGGTCTTGCAGCACGGGCGTGATATCGCGGAACAAGATGCCTGGTATTGGGAAATCGGGGATGGAGCGGATCTTGGCCTTGAGGTCAGATACGTTCATGGCGGGCGTGTTCTCCGAGGAAACGGGCCCGCCATTCTTCAAGTCAGGGCGCCTTGCGTCATCGTCAGTCTCGATGAGGGCGGTTCATGGCTAAGAGGAAGGCGCGCGGCGTGCTGGAGCGCTATGCGGACGTGCCGACTGCGGCGCAACGCTACGAAGCGGGCAAAGCGTTGCGCGTCAAAGCCCCCCGCTCCGCCCACGCTGTCTGGGAGACGACGAGCAGACGCGACCCGATCGCGCTGTTCATCGAATTCAACAAGACGCGGCTGCCGGAACTCGTGCCCATCCGCTACGGGCGCATGGCGAGTTCGCCCTTCGCCTTTTTCCGCGGCTCGGCGGTCCTCATGGCGCACGATCTGAGCTCGACGCCGGTGTCAGGTATCAAGGCGCAGATCTGCGGCGATGCTCATCTCGCCAACTTCGGGCTGTTCGCCACCCCCGAGCGCAATGTGATCTTCGACGTGAACGACTTCGACGAGACGCTGCGCGGGCCGTGGGAATGGGATCTCAAGCGCCTGGCGGCGAGCTGCTTCATGGCCGCGCGCGGCAACGGGTTGCGCCGGCGCCAAAGCCGCGAAATCGCGCAGTTCGCGGCGCTTCATTACCGCACGCAGATGATCAGCCTGGCCAAGCTCGGCTATCTCGATGTGTGGTACTCGCGTCTGGACGTGCGCACAGCGCTGGCGATCGTGCCGCGCAGTTACGCGAACGCGGCCAAACACGAACAGCGGGCGTCGATCCAGCGCACGACGCATCACGGCTTCCCCAGCTTCGTGGTGCGCAAGGGCGGCACGTTCCGGATCCAAGACGAGGCGCCGCTTGTCACGCACCTGAGCGACCCCGAGCGCGCGCGAAGGCTCGTGCAAGATGTCATCCGCTATCGCGACACGTTGGAGAGCGACCGCCAGTTGCTGCTCAGCCGCTACCACATCGTCGATTTCGCGACCAAGGTGGTCGGCGTCGGCAGCGTGGGGACGCGCTGCTACGTCGCGCTGCTCATGGGGCGGGATAAGAACGATCCGCTGCTGCTTCAGATAAAGGAAGCGCAGGCCTCGGTGCTCGAGCGCTACGTGGGCAGGAGCCGGTATGCCAACCACGGCGAGCGCGTCGTGCACGGGCAGCGCCTCATGCAGGCCGCCAGCGACATGTTCTTGGGCTGGGCGCGCGGGCTGCACTACGACTATTACGTGCGCCAGATGCGCGACATGAAATACTCCGCCGCCGTGCAGACCATGAACCGGCGCGATCTGGCCGAGTATGCGGCGCTGTGCGGGCGCACGCTGGCGCGCGCGCATGCGCGCTCGGGCGATCCCTCCATGATCGCCGGCTATCTGGGCAACGGCGACGCGCTCGACCGGGCGTTAGGCGAGTTCGCGGAGTCGTACGCGGCGCAAAACGAGCAGGATTACGACGCGCTGCTCGAAGCGATCCGCACCAAGCGGATCAAAGCGAGCCACAACCTGTAACGGTCACTCGCGCGGCTTGCGTGCGACGATTTCGAGTTTCGTGCCTGCTGGGTCCTCGAAGAAGATCGCTGGGTATTCCTCCATCGATTCCGACCGTTCGATGGCCGCTGCACCGATCTCGCGCAGGAACTCTTCCCAGCGCGGCAGCTCTGCCAATTCAGCGCGGAAGGCGATGCGCGTGAGCGTGGGCGTCATTGCCGGATCCTCGATGAAGCCGATGAAGAAGGCCGCCCGCCCGACCGGCGACGCTTCGAAGTATTCGGCCACATTGTGGATCTGGCCAGGCTTGAGCTCATGCCAATCGCCGGCGGCGTCGACGAACGAGTGCCGCTTCGTGGGTAGGCCCAGCTCGTGCATGAGCCGATCGTAGAACGGCTCGACGGCTGCAAGCGAGCGCACTCTCGTATCGATGTGGTCAAAGCCTAGGAATTTGGACATAGCCGGGTTTTCGGGGCTCCTTCCCAGACCCCTAGACACGACCGTGTGCGGCTGCACCCGAACCCCTTTACGCCCGACGAGGAAGCGTGATAAGGGGTTCGCACCTGTCCTTGGGGGGGGGAATCATCATGGATTTGAGCGCAACCGCTACGGTTTCTGACGCGCACCGCGTCGTCTTCGGTGTCTACCGCGATGGCGACAACAATCTCGACGCGGTCCAAGAGCGAAATGTCACAGATTTTGTTCGCGAGACCAAGTCGAATCCGGCGCTCAAGGTCGTCGCCGAAGACACGACTGCGGTGCCGCGTGCGCCTTTTCACAACGGCGAACTGCGCACCGAGTGGTCGACGATTCAAGACGGCGCCCAGCACGTCGTGCGTATCGAATCGCCCCGCGATATGAGCAGCCGGGCAACGCTCGCGGCATTCGTGAATCGAACGCTTGAGGCGCGCGCAGGCGACCCCAATTTCCGGAAGGCCGATGTCTGGCTGGATCTCGTCGACCATGGCGCCGGCGACGGCGGAGGACTCGAAAGCGACAGCCACGGCGGTGCGTGCATGCCCATGGAAGACATCGCGGGAGCCATCGCCGATGGCAAGGCGCAATTCCTCAAGAAACACCCTGGAGCTGATGCCTCGGTGACCGGTGTGCTGGCAAACCAATGTCTTATGGCCACGCTCGGTTTCGCGGACGCGTTGTCGCAGGCCGGCGTTCGCTATTTGGCCGCGTCGCCCGAGACGATGATCGCGCCCGGAGCGCCCTCGGCCAAAATCGCGAACGCGCTTACCACCGGCGGTGATTGGGCGTCGAGCGTCGTCGACACGACGATGAAGGCTCGCTACGGCAGCGATTCTTCCACGTACCATCCTGCGGCGGCGTTCGACGTTTTCGATCTTGCCCCAGACAAGATCGCCGCCGTTCGCACGGCTGTCACGAACCTCAACGACTCAGTCGTCGCTCTTCCGCATACACAGGATGGACGCGATCTCTTGCACGACATCAGGTCCGACATCAGATCGGTCCCGGGGATGGCGCGTTTCGACCACACATCTGACATGATCTATCACGCGGACCGCCCGGCCGAGGCCGTCTATGGCAAGATCAGCGCGGATACGCGCTTGCCGTCGGCCGTTCGCAGCGCGGCTGGGCGCGCGCAACAGGCGGTCGGTGCGATCGTGCTGGCCCACGGGGAGTACGGCTGGTCTGAGCCCATGCACGCCAGCTATGCCGATGCGGCGGGCCCGACCGCCCATATACCGCTTTCGCCCGATCAGTATGATCCTTGGTCAGGTAATGGCGTGAGTGAGACGAATAACTCGTTCTTCAATGCCGTTCACGCCCGCGAACTTGCCCGCGCGATCGGCGCATACAGCGCAGCAGATGACCGGGTCGCGCTCGTCGCCTAGAAAATGCCGAAAAGCCGGACCTGGTCGGCGAGCTGCGCGTTGCAGCAGCGCCGGTAGAACTCGATGGGTCCGACTCGGGGTATCACGGCACGAGTGTAACCGAGCCGTTTGATCGATTCCAGTGCTCTGCGCGTCAACACGCAACCGATATGCTTGCCGCGCAACGCCGGGTTGACGCCCACGGGACCGAAAATGCCAACATCGTTCTGATGTGACCACGCCCGCAGCCACCACCAGCGATAGTGGCGTTGCTCATAACTCGCGAAGCCGACAATGGCCCCAGCTCTATCCCGGGCAAACCAGTTCCAGGCGTAGTACGCTTCTTTCGCCCACGTGGGCGTGAACGTGCGCCGGATCCACGCTTGTTCTTCGCGATCGGCGCCGCGCTTATTCACCAGTGTGATGCCCGATCGTGCGAGGGCGGCCTCGTCGTCCGCCGTGTCGAGCGGCGCGTGCGCAAGCTCGACCACCATGTTCGTGACCATCGCTGCCCCGCGATCTAATCGGCTGGTTCGAGGTGGATCAAGACGTGGGCTAACGGCATCTGCTGCTTGATGTCGAGCACGATCGTATCTGACAGATCGTGCGCTTGTCGAAGCGGCGTACCGCCGGGCATCTGTAGGTGGAAGTCGATGAACTCGCCGCCCCCGGAGCGGCGCGTGCGCAGCTTGTGGTAGCTGACGAAAATGTCCTTGTGGCGCTCGATGATCTCGCGAACGCGAGCTTCGTCTTGGGGCGGCAAGCGCTGATCGGTCAGCTCTACGAACGCGCGCACGGTCAGGTCGTAGGCGGAGTGCGCGATGACGCCTGCGACGACCAGCGAGAAAATCGGGTCGAGGATCGTCAACCCGGTCAGTTTTATCGTCAACAGGATGATCGCCACGCCCCCAGCGGTCCATACGTCGGCCCGCAGCTCAGCCGCTTGCGCCGCCAATGCAGGAGAACGCTCGCGTTCGGCGGCTGCCGCGACTCGGCTGGACACGAAGATGTTGAGAACCCCGGATGCGAGCATCACCGCGATGCCGAGATCTAGATGTTGCACCGAGGCGCCGCTGCGCAGCCGGGCAACAGCCTCGACGACGATAAGCGTCGCGATGGCGAGGATGAATACGGCTTGCAGCGCGGCTGAGATGTTCTCGTACTTGCCGTGACCGTACGCGTGGTCGTGATCGGCGGGGCGCGCAGCGGCGCGGATCGAGAAGAACTGGACGATCGTCATGAATAGGTCGGCGGCGGAGTGCACGGCCTCAGACAAGACGCTGACCGAACCGGAGACGAGCCAGACCGCTAGCTTCGCTATCACGAGCAGCGCGTTGGTCGTGAACGGCAGCCGCAGTGCGCGCAAGCGGGCATCGCCCGCTTGCGCGATGACCTCAGCTCTGGTTGTCGGGTTCGGCTTCGCCGGTGGCGTCGCCATCCTCGGTCTCCGTGAGCACGCCGCCGTCGTCCGAAGCCGGCCAGTCGGTGCTCTCCAAGCCCTGGCGCTTGCGCCGATAGCGGGGCGGCGGCGCGACGGGCCGTTTTGGTTTCGGCGCAACCTTGCGCGTCGCCGCCGACGTGGGTCCAGGAGCGGCGATGGCTGCGCTTTCGGTGGCGACGGCGGCCGCGCGCTCCGACGCGCGCCGGCGCAAGTCGAAGTTCTTCCAGATGACGAGCAGCGGGCTGGCGATGAAGATCGACGAGTATGCACCGCTGATGACGCCGACGAGCAGCGCGAATGCGAAGTTCTTGAGCGTATCGCCGCCGAACAGGAGCAGCGCGACGAGCACGATCACGACGGTGACCAGCGTGTTCACCGAACGCGTCATGGTCTGCAGCAGCGAGGTGTTCACCATCTTGTCGTAGGGCACGTCCGGCATGAGCCGGCCGTTCTCGCGGATCCGGTCGAAGATGACGATCGAATCCATGACCGAGTAACCGATGACCGTCAGCAGCGCTGCGAGGAATGCGTCGTCCGCCTTGCGGTTCGCGATGGCGTAGATGCCGACCATGACGAGCACGTCATGGATGAGCGCAAGATCGGCGACGATGCCGAAGCGCAGCTGATTGCCGAAGCGGAACGCGATATACAGAAGTTGCAGGAAGAGCGCCAGCGCCAACGCGGCCAGCGAGTTGTTGAGATATTCCTTCGAGAGCGAAGGCCCGACCGCGGTGATCTGGCTCTGGCTGCGATCGACCGTGAGCCCTGCTTTGTCCAACGCCGCGAACACCGGACCTGGATCGGCGATCGAGGACTGGCTCGAGATGATGGCGCGGTCGTTGGGCGCGGCGTCGCCGGCTTTGGTCGCGAGTTGGATGCTCGCTTCGCCTTTGCGCAATGGCTCGAGCGAGGCGTTCAACTCCGCGTTGCCCGACGCTTGGCTGCCGACGCCCGGCGTCTCGGGGACGACGACGCCCCGCAGCGCCTGCTGGATCTGGCTTTCCGTGACGGAGCGGGTGAATTTGACATCGATCGTCGTGCCGCCCGTGAACGAGAGACCGAGCGGCAGTCCGTGATGGATGATGAGCGCGATAATCCCTGCGACGATGACCGTACCGGAGAGCGCGAACCAGTACCGCCGCTGTCCGATGATGTCCCAATTGAGATTGCGGAAGAACATCGCGCCCTATGCTCCGTACACGGCTGGCGCGGTGGCGACGTCGCTGTCGACGACGGCGTCCATGAACGCGCGCGTGATGTAGACCGCGGTGAACAGCGAGAACACCGTGCCCCACAGCAGCGTGAAGGCAAAGCCTTTGACCGTTCCGGTCCCTAGTGCATAGAGCACGAGCGCGCCGACGATCGTCGTGACGTGGGAATCGAACACCGTCCAAAACGCGCGCTTGAAGCCCACGGTGACGGCCGCGCGTATCGTGCGTCCGGCCCACAGCTCTTCCTTCAGCCGTTCGAAGATCAGCACGTTTGCGTCGACCGCCATACCGATCGAGAGCACGAAGCCGGCGATACCCGGCAGTGTGAGGACGACGCCGACCAGCACGACGTAGGCGAGCATCATGAAGCAGTAGACGACGAGCGCGATGTCAGCCAAGAATCCAGGCAGCCGGTAGAACGCCAACATGAACAGCAGGACGAGCGCCAGGCCGACCAGTGATGCGACGAGCGACTTCTCCAGGTCTATCTGGCCGAGCGTCGGGCCGACGTTCTCGATCTCGATGATCTTGGTCGGCACTTTGAGCGCGCCCGCGCTCAACTCGTTGGCGAGCGTGACGGCTTCTTGCTGCGTGAAGTTGCCCGTGATCTGGCCGCTCGAGCTGATCGCCCCTTGGATGACCGGGCCCGAGATGAACTGCTTGTCCAGAAAGATCGGCAGCGGCTTGCCGATGTTCTTGCTCGTCCAGTCGTAGAATTTTTTCGCGCCCGCGGCGTTGAGCGTGAAATTGACGACCTGCTGGGTACCGACTTGCGAGATGCCGGCGGTGGCGCTGGACATATCCGCGCCGGTGATGATGGGCGGGCCTGAATCTTTGTACGCGCCGCTCTGCGCGTAGCTCTTGTCGGGCTGTCCTTGCAGCGACGCATACGCGCGCGCGGTCTGCTCCGCGTTGAGCGGGCGCATCTCGAGGACGGCCGCCTGGCGTATCAGGGCTATCGCTTGCTCTGGATTCTTCAAGCCGGGCATCTCGATGTTGATCCGGTCGGCGCCGACCTTTTCGAACGTGAGCTCGCTGACGCCCAGACCGCCGAGACGCTGCTGCAGCACGAGCTGCTCTTCGTTGAGGATATCCGGCGTGATCTTGGGCACCGTATCCGTGGGCTCGAGCTGGACGAGCGCGCGCAGACCGCCCTGAAGGTCGAGGCCCAGTTTGATCTTCTGCTGCAGCGGGCTGAACGCGAAATAGCACCCGACGCAGATGGCAAGGATGATGGCAAGTTTAATCGGGTTCTTCCAGCGAAACCAGAACATCGGGGCCTTTCAGGACGCGAAAATGCGGCCCAGAGCGATTCGCCAGCCGCAGTGCCAACCCTTATTCACGCGGGCGGGCAGGGGCGTCCTGCAGCGACGCGCGAGCGGCTACCGCCATCTACGACAATTCCGGCTGCTCGATCGTGGCTTTGATTTCGACCGCGAAGCCGGGAGCGATTTCGGCGAGGCTCAGCACGCAGATGCGAGCGCCGCATGACTCCACGAATCGGGCGAGCGGCAGCCGCACGCCGGGTGCGCAGACGAGTGCCGCCGGCTGAACCCTTTCCAGCACCGTCGCCAATGAGGTCGCTAAGGCCGAGGCGGCGATCGGTTCAAGACCAAGCCCGATGCCCCGTTCGGTCACGGTGGTCGCGGCGAACAACGCCCCCTCGGCGCCCGTCGAGAGCGCCACCGCGCTGATGACGCCGGCGGCGTCGCTCAACGACGCGCAAATAGCCGGCGCTAGCCGCCGCCGAACCGCTTCGCCGATCGTGGGCACATCTTTTGTGCGCTCAGCCTCATCGGCGATCGTCTCGAGAATCGCGACCAGATCTCGGATTGAGACGCGTTCGCGTGCCAGGTGCTGCAGCACCCGTTGGACGAGGCCGAGACCGACGAGGTCCGGCACGACTCCTTTGATGGCGGCCGGGTTGACTCGACGCACGTGATCCAACAACCATTGCACTTCTTGTCTTCCGAGCAGGGTGGCGGCGTGCTCGCGCGCCACCATGCCAAGCTTGCTCGTCAAGACCGCAATCGGGTCGACGCTCATCGCTGCGGCGTGCGGCGGCACGTTCTGGTCGGGAGACGACCACTTGGCATCGTGGCCCGTCACCGGATCTTCGACGGTCTCACCACGCAGCTGCGAGAGCGCTGCGGGCGTGCCGATAAGAAGCGCACGGTCGGCATGCAATTGTCCGCGAGCGACGACTCTGTCGCGCACTCGGATCGCGAAGCATCGCTCCGGCAGACGAAGGTCGTCTCTGACGTGGACGCCCGGCAAGACGATTCCGAGCTCCAGCGCGAGCGCTCGCCTGAGGCCGCCGATCCGTTGCAGCAACGCGCTGCCTGCCGGCTCTTCCAGCAGCGGCAACAGCGCCTCGCCGAGATCGATCCCGAGCTGTTCGACGCCCACCAACGTCACGGCGCCTTCTGGTCTGCTCGCATCGGCACGGCGGCGCTGTCGTTCACCGTCCAGGGCCGCGGCTCGACGCGCTTGGTCGGCCTGATGCGCGATGCGGCCGCCCACGAGTCCAAGCACTCCGAGCACGCCGAATGCGCCGTGCGGCAAGCCTGGGACGAGCGCCAGACCGAGCATCGATGCGCCGACCGTACGCAGCGCGGCCGGATGCGAAATAGCCTGCCGCAACAAGTCTTCACCCAGGCTTTGCTCGGACGACGCACGCGTGACGATGACTCCCATCGCGGTCGAAAACAAGAACGCTGGGACTGTCGTCGCGAGGGCGTTGCCGACGGAGAGCAGCGTGAACGTCGACGCGGCGAGCGCGATATCCATGTGTTTGGCGATGACACCGATGCCGATGCCTGCGACGATGTTGACTCCCACGATGATGAGCGCGGCGATCGCATCGCCGCGCACGAACTTGCCTGCTCCGTCCATCGCTCCGTAGAAATCTGCCTCGGCCTGGATCGCCGCGCGTTTGCGCTTGGCGTCGGCCGCGTCGATGATGCCGGCGTGAAGATCGGCGTCGACCGCCATCTGTTTGCCAGGCATCGCATCCAAGGTGAAGCGCGCCGCCACCTCTGCCACCCGTTGTGCCCCATTGGTGACGACGACGAGCTGCACGACGATGAGAATCACGAACATCAGCATGCCGACGACGACGCTGCCGCGCATCACGAAATCGCCGAATGCCGGGATGACCGTGCCGACGCCGCCCGGTTCACCCCCCTGGGTGAGGATAAGCCGCGTCGCTGACACGTCCAGACTAAGGCGGAAGAGCGTCGCGACCAACAGCAGCGTCGGAAAGGTCGCGAACTCAAGCGCATCCTTAAGGGTGAGTGCGACGACGAGGACCGCTGCGGCGATCATGATATCGAGCGCGAGGAGCATGTCGAGCAGCCATGGCGGCAGGGGCACGATCAGCATCGCCACGATCGCCAGCACGGCGACCGCGAAGGCCGCGCCCGCCGAGGACGCGGATCGGGTCATTCGCGCTCGTCGCCGAGCAAGCGGCCGCGCGTCTGGATGAGCAGGGCGAAAATGGCTGCGACGGCCGCGTACGATTCCTCGGGGATCGGCTCGCCCAATGCAGCTCGCGCGTAAAGCGTTCGCGCGAGCTGCGGCGACTCGATCACGGGTATGTCGTTGAGAGCCGCAACGGAACGAACGAGGATGGCGGCGAGATCGGCGCCGCGTGAGACAACCACCGGCACGTCGATCTGCGGCGGCGCGTAGCGTAGCGCCACAGCGACGTGCGTGGGATTTGCGATGACGGCGGTCGCTTTTCGAATAGCGCCCACGCGCACATCACGCACCGACTTGGCAGACGCCCGCCGACGCGCGCGCGTTTCCGGGCGCCCTTCCATTTCGGCGCGCTCCTCGCGGACCTCGTGCGTAGACATCCTAAGCATTCGCATCATGCGACCGCGGGTTCGCACGACGTCGATCAGTGCGAAGATGAATAGGACCGAGCAGACGTGCGACCATGCATGAAAGAGCGCTGCGTTGAAGCCTGCGAGCATCGCTTGGAGCGACCGGGTCGCCGCGAGTGCCATCAGGTCGCGCGCTGCGGGCCACGCCGCCCATCCGACCGCGATCGTGGCGCTCATCGCCAATGCAACCGAGTACGCTCCGTCAGAGCCCACGAGCTGGCGCAGGCCCGACGCCCAGGATAGCCTGTCGAGACGCGGACGCAACGCAGCGAACGAAATGCCCAGCGCTCCGCTCGCCGCAGACGACGCGGTCGCAGCGACGCAGGCAGCCGCCCACGCCGCCGTCACGATGAGCCAGCCGGTCTTCCAGCGCAACCATGCGCCGGTCAGCACGAGCGGGGAGAGATTCTCGTTGTGCATCCGAACGGCCATGAGCGCAGTCTCTCGGCTCAGGTCGCTCCAGCTCGCGACTAGTTGCGTCGCCGCCCATGCGGGCAGCGCAGAGATCAGGGCCAGCAGCGCTGCGGATGCATAGGTGCTGTGAGCCCACCGGCCTTCAGCACGGGTTTTTGCCAAGCGCTTCGGCGTTGGTGCTTCGGTTCGCTCGCCGTGGCTCACAGGTGTCGCACGACATGAGATGTCGCGATCGCGAGGTTCCGAAGCACGAGCAGTGTCGAACCCGCCCCAGCGATCACGGTGCACAGGGCAAGAGGCGAACCCAGTGCGGGCACGAGCAGCATCCCGCTGGATCTCGGTGCGACTCGCGCGACTATCCCGGAGAACATGGTCGCGAGCGCGTTGGCGCACAGCGGCGGCAAAGCGAGCACCGCCGCAACCTCGAAAGCGACGCGAGCTAGGCCTGTGGCGCCGACGGCGCTTACGTGCACCTCCAGCGTCGACGCCAACCCGGCGACGCCCACCATCAGATGGGCTAGCGCTCCACTCGAGCACAACGCGTAGCCGAACGCTAGCGGTAACACCAAGGCAAACGGACCAGTTCCATCGCCCGGCGTCTGGGCAGCCGAGAGACCGCCACCAATCGCGTGATCGACAAGGGAACCGGCTGCGCCAGCCGCGGAGGCCAAGACGGACGCGCTCAGCCCGATTGCAGCACCGATGGCCGCCGCAAGCAAGGCCTGTTCTGCCAGTTCAAGGTTTGAATGCGAAACGCTGGCCAGATGCATGGCGAAAAGCGGCGCCATCGCGAGCGCGATCCCAACCCGGACGATGTTGGGAACGGCGTTCGCGTTCCCCAAGGGCAGAGTCGCCGCAAACGCCGCGCTTGACGCGAATCCGATCGCGAAACTGGCGTCGGATGGCGGCAGCCCCATTCTAAAGGCCGAGAAGGCGCGGAATCCCCGCCGCGACCGATGAGAACAGCCGAACCAAGAGCATCAACGCGGGTGCTCCCGCTACTGTGATAAGGAGGGCCACGATGAGCAGTTTGGGGAGAAATGCGACGTTTTGATCCTGCACTTGCACGATCGTCTGGATCGCTCCGGTGACGACTCCCGTCATGGCGACGGCCGCGACGAGCGGCACCGATATCAGCAGCGCCGTTTCGAGCGCGCGAGCCATCAGCTCGGCCGCCGCGTGTTCCACTACCGAAACGACTGGATGAGCGCGCCGCATACCACGCTCCAGCCGTCCGAGGCGATGAATAGCAGTAGCTTCAGCGGCAAAGCGATCGTCGTGGGCGACACCATGAACATCCCGAGCGACATCATGACGGCAGCGACGACTATGTCGATCGCCGCAAATGGCAACGCAAACGCGAAACCCATCGCAAACGCAGCGCGCAGCTCGCTCACCATGAACGCCGGGGCAACGACCGACAGCGGAGGGTTCCGGCGCACGTCCTGATCCTCGGCTCCCCCTGCGGAACCGCCGCGGGCGTAGCGTTCGAATACTCGTATGTCGGCGGCGCGCGTCTGTCGTAGCATGAAGCGTTTCAGCACATCCGAACCGCGTTGCAGGGCGGTACTCGTCGTGATCCTGTGCTGGGCGTACGGCGCGATTACCTCAACGCGGATGCGCGTGAGCGTCGGCGACATGATCACCACGCTGAGCATGATCGCGAGAGCGGCGATCACGGAGTTCGGGGGTAGCCCGGGAGTGCCGAGCGAGGCGCGCACTAATCCCAGCACGACGATGATGCGCGTGAACGATGTCGCGGCGACGGCCAGCAGCGGTATGAGGCTAAGGCCGAACAATACCATCAAGAGATCGAGCGGCGACGCTCCCGCCGAGGTCACCGACACGGCGTGGGACAACCCGGTCATGTGGTGCCTCCCTCCGCGCCAGCGTGAACGGAGCGGACCTCGATCGCCAGCATTCCGTCCTCAAGCTCGACGATATCTCCGACCGCCACCACCACCCCATTGACCATCAGGTCGACGGGTGAGTCCGCGCCAACCCCGAGTGGAACGACTGTTCCCTCCGCGAATGCAAGGACGTCGCTCACGCTGCAGCGGGCACATCCGACCGAAACGGACACTGTCACTTCGATGTCGCCAAGCGAGGCCAGTGTGAGCGGCGCAGGAGTACTCATGGCCACGGACTTCTCCGTGTGTCGCCATTGAGGCGAATCGCTCGGCGGCCGCTCACGGCGCCAAGGGCGCCGGACATCACGGGACCACCCTCGATCTGCAAGAGCGCCGACGCCGAAGTCGCTTCGACGTCGAGAGCCAGTGTCGACCCCGGCCGCAACGCGGCGAGACAGCCGATCGTGATGCGAAGCGGTGCCAAGCGCCCTTGCAGCGTGAGGGGCACCTCATCGACGCGCGGTATCGGTCCGACGCTGGCTTCGACATCCGCTTTGACGTAGAGGTCGAGCCGCGCGTTTCGCGAGGCGGCGTGCACGTTGATGGCGCCATGCCACGCTTCCTCATCATCGATGTCTAGGCTGGTGACTTCATTCCATGATGAAGCCGACGTGGATAACAAGCGCTCGACCCATTCGGCTACGATGGTCTTCTCAACCGCAGTCGGCACGACCGCACCGGGTCCATCGAGGACCCATTCCAGTAGAGCGCGCTGTGATTCTTCATCGACGGTGCACCAGATGATTCGCTCCTCCTCTTCGTGCCGCCAGGCTCTACGTGTGTCATTGATGGCGGGCACGTACCGGCGCTCCAGCGGGCTAAGCGTGACCTCGGATTCATCGTGCAAGAAATCCGAGGCGCGTGAGGCCGCTGCTCGTCCGATACGGCCGAGTATCAGGGGGCCGCGATCGACTTCAGCCGGCCGCCGCCTTGTGCGCTTGCGCCACGACGGCAGACGCAACCGAGCGCCGGCGCCCGGCGTCATCGGACAAGCCCCAATGCTGTGCGCACGCACCCATCAGCGGCGCTCGCGAGGGCTATCTCGAGCTCTCCTCTGCGTCGCAACATCCACAGTTTTCGCAGATCACCTTCGATGTCGACGGCGCCGGCTGCGACGACGTGAAGATGCAGCGTTCCCGCCCCACCCACGCCCGGTGCGGATAACGTGGGTTTTCCGGCGGACCGAGTTGCACTGAACGCCGAATCGCCGGATCGCTCGAGGCGTTCCGGCACGGGAAACGTCGCAAGAACGAGTCTTGCTATCGGAACGGTCGTGTCTCGGTGGCGCCCCGTTCGCTTTTGCTGGCGCTGTTCGATCCCTAAGAGCCGACCTTGCTCGTCGAACCGGTAAGACGCGAATCTCTTTGATTGCAAGTCCGGGCGCGGCACGCAGATCGGCTGCACGGACTCGTCTGCACCACCGAATGAGAGCGATCGACCCATCACGCTACGACCAGCGCCGTCGACAAGACGTCCGTCGGCGTCGATCCGAAAATCGCCCAGGCGAGTGTACAGCGTCCGCGTGCCCTCTCGAACGACGAACAGCCCGGGGCCGTCCACAGCCACCGCCAAAGACGTCGTGCCGGGCACGAATCGATCGGCGCCCGTTTGCAAGCCGGCGTCGACGAGAACACCGGCGTGGCGGTCGACGGCGTCGCCGGCTGCGCCCGGAATCGCCGCGCGCCGCAGGTCGGCCGCGACACCGATGACTTCGTTGTCCACGTCGATCATCGGGCTCTCCCAGGGAGCTCACGGGTCGCAATGATTCGACCGGCTAGTGCGACGCCTTCCAACACCCGATCGTTCAACTTTACCGTAAAACGAATAGGCGTATCTCTTCTTGACCCAGCTCGCGGACAGCGCCTTGGGTGGCTCGCTGCGGAGGGGCGCCGCTGATGCGTCGCCGCAGGCGTTGATCCGCCGCTCGGAATCACAACGCGGCGTGATCCCTGCACTCTCCGTGGAGGAGGCGACGACACAACGCTCTCGTTCTGCGGGTGCTCTACGGCGCCGATGGACGTTTGCGGCGAGCAAGGACTGTGCGCGCGCAAGGGTATGTGTGCGGCAAAGGATGATCGCGCCTCACCCAATCCGTACGATGCGCGCTCGGCCATCGTCATCGACCCGCGTGAACGATACGCTCCATCAAAGACGAAGCTTGCATCGAGCTCGGCCATTGAAGACGGCACGGTCATCGGACCCATGAGGTGTCAAAGAGTACGAGCCGATCATTGCCGAGTTGTGAGCGAGACTTTAGAGAACTCGGGCTTCCATCGCCTTGAAGGTCGCGTACAATGAGGTGCCTTGCGCTATTTCCAGCGCTGCCAGTGAATGCGCGGTCACGCGGGCCGCGATGGGCGGCGTCGAGCCGAGGGTTACCCTGAAAGCGCCGCGGTCATGGACGATGCTCTCGACCGGCCCGTGAAGCACGTTGCGCGCAGACGTGGTCTGTGTGGTCGCTGACAACGTCACCGCATCCGGATCGAGGACCACGCTGATTTCGCCCTCGTGCTCCCCCTGAACGACAAGCGTGACGCCATCGACTTGCAGGTCGCTCGATCCGTCGCCCAGACTGCGCGCTTGACCGCGATATAGGTTAGTGCCGGCGAACGAGGCGACGTACGGTGTGGCGGGCCGATCTCGCAGCGCGGCGATATCACCTGATTGAACGACTCGTCCCTCCTCGACAACGACAAAGCGCCGCGCGAAGAGCAAGGCTTCCGCCGGATCGTGCGTGACCAGCACAGTCGCCGCGCCCGCCGCGGCGATCGCCCGGCGCAGGGCGTCGCGTACGAGGGGGCGCAGGCGGATATCGAGGGCGCTCAACGGTTCATCGAGCAGCAACAGCGCGGGCGCAAGCGCGACGGCCCGCGCAAGCGCGACGCGTTGTACCTCGCCGCTGGACAGCATGGAAGCCGGCCGCGCCGCGACATGCGCCCCGTCGACTACGTCGAGCGCCACGCGCGCCCTGGCGGCAGCGTAACTCGGCGCGACTCCGGAGGCGCGAAGCCCGAACTCGACGTTCGCGTGTGCCGACATGTGGCCGAACAGCGCGCCGCGAGCGAACACCAACGCGACATCACGCCGGTGTGCCGGCACGTACGCGCGGCTCGAGTCGTCGAACCACGTGTGGTCGTCGCAGCAGATGCGCCCGCGATCTGGACGCAGCAGGCCGGCGAGACAATAGAGCGCCGTCGTCTTCCCCGCGCCGCTTTGCCCGACCACCGCAACCGTTTCGCCCGCTTCAACATCGATCGCGAAGTTGAGCGCGAAGCCGTCGCGGCGCGCGCTGAAGTCAGCCGCCAGGCTCATTCCGTCACTCGCGACTGCATCATGCGTGCGCCGGCCAGCACGACGAACGAGACCAACAGCAGGATCAGCGAAATCGCGACCGCCGCGTCCAGATCGTCTTGCCCCTCGATGTAGACGGCGATCGGCATGGTCTGCGTGACGCCGGGGAGATTGCCGGCAAAGGTGATGGTCGCGCCGAACTCGCCGAGCGCCCGCGCCCATGCGAGCGCCAGCGCGGCGCCCAGTGCCGGCAGCGCGGGTGGGATGATGACGCGCCACGCGGTATAGGTAAAGGAAGCGCGCAGCGTGGCGGCGGCGTCCACGAGCTCCGGATCGATGCGTTGGAACGCGTTCGTCGCGGCGATGACGTAGAGCGGCGCCGCGACCAGCGTCTGCGCCATGATCACCGCGATTAGGGTGAACGAGATGTGGATGCCTGCGATGGCGAGCGCGTGGCCGAGCAAGCCGTTGCGGCCGAACGCGAGGAGCAGCGCCAGACCAGCGACCACCGGGGGCAACACGACAGGCAGCGAGACGAACGTCTCAAGCAGTTCGCGGCCCGGAAAGCGCCGCGAGAGCAGCAGCGCCAGCGGCGTGCCGCACACGAGTATGACGATCGCGCTGACAAGCGTGCTCTCAAGCGAGACGACAAGCGCTTGGCGCACGACCGCGCGCTGCAGCTCGGCGAAAAACCACCATGGCGTCGCCGAGGCGGGGCGATGCGCGAGCAGCCCGACGAGCGCAACCGCGACGAGCGCGAGCAGCAGTCCTGCGAACACCACGCCCGCCCCCGCGAGCGTTCCATCTCGCAGCGCGGCGCGCTGACTATGCGTGGCCGCGGAAGCCAAACGTCTGCAGCACGCTTTGGCCCTTCGCCGAGAGCACGTAATCGATGAAGCTTTGCGCGAGGTCTTTGTTCGCGCTCGCCTTCACGCTGACTATGGGATAGGTCGGGATCTCTTGATCCTGGTCGGGCACCGGAATGGCGATCAGGTGGGCGCCGCCCTCTTGGATCGCGTCCGTCGCATATACGAATCCAGCGTCCGCCTCGCCCAGCACGACCTTCTGGACAACGCTTTCGACGTTTTGCTCCTGCGTAGCGACGTTGTGCATGACTTGGTCGCCGTACCTTGGCCAATACGTCTTGTCCGCGCTCAACTTCTGCAGGGCGATACGCGTGTAGCGCCCGCACGGCACCTGCTCGGCGCAGAGCGCCAGTTTCAAGCCGTCGCGCGTGAGGTCGCGCAGCGAGCGCACGTTGACGTCGAATTGCGCGACCACGGCGAGACTGTTGCTGGTGAAATCGACCGGCGCGCCGACAAGCCCGGCGTCGACCGCCTTGCCCATCGAGCGCTGATCGGCGCTGGCGAAGACATCGGCGGGAGCGCCGTT
>DATFYX010000080.1 GCA_035314825.1 Candidatus Eremiobacteraceae bacterium | reverse complement strand
GCCTTAGCGTTGGCCACCGGCAGGCTGCCGGGGAAGCCCAGGCAGACCGGACACACATTGGTGTTCGGCGGAGCCCCGAACGCGTTGCGGCAGCCGCAGAACATCTTGCTCGCGGTCAGCAGCTCGACGTGCACTTCAAGGCCGATGACCGCTTCGGTCGCCTGCTCGCTCATGACGCCGCTCATCGGGAACCGCCGTGGACGACCGGTTCGCGTGCCCACGCGTGCTTGGTGGCTTGCTCGTAGGCGTGCGCGACCGCGAACATGCGCCCTTCCTCGAACGCCGGCGCCACGATTTGCAGGCCGACCGGGAGGTCGTTCACATAGCCGCCGGGGACCGACAGCGCGGGTACGCCGGCCAGGCTCATCGGAATCGTGAAGAAATCCATCAAGTACATCGCGACCGGATCTTGCGATTTCGCGCCGAGCTCGAACGGCGGGCACGACACCGCCGGGCACGCGATCACGTCGGCGCGCTCGAACGCGTCGTCGAAGTCCTTCTTCATCAGCGTGCGCACCTTCTGCGCGCGCACGTAGTAGGCGTCGTAGTATCCCGAGCTAAGCGCATAGGTGCCCAGGATGATGCGCCGTTTGACCTCCGGTCCGAAGCCCGCCGCGCGCGTCGCCTCGAACATCGCGAACACGTCGGTGCCGTCGACCCGCAGGCCATAGCGAGCACCGTCGTAGCGCGCGAGGTTGGACGACGCCTCGGCGGGCGCGATGAGATAGTAGGTCGCCAGACCGTATTTGGCGTGCGGCAGCTTCACGGGCACGAGCGTCGCGCCCAGCGCTTCAAGATCCGCGTACGCCTTCTTGTACAGCGCCGACATCGCGGCATCCGATGCGATGCTCTCCTCGAATTCCTCGACGATGCCGATGCGCACGCCCTTGAGATCGGCGCGCAGCATCGACGCGTAATGGGGAACCGCGACGTCCACGCTCGTCGAATCCATCGGGTCGTGCCCGGCGATCGCCTCGAGCGTATCGGCGCTGTCGCGCACGTCGGCGGTCATCGGACCCGCCTGATCGAGCGACGACGCGAAAGCGACGATGCCGTAGCGCGACACGCGCCCGTACGTCGGTTTGACGCCGACGATGCCGCAGAACGACGCCGGCTCGCGGATGGAGCCGCCGGTATCGGTGCCGAGCGCGATCGGCACGTTGCGCGCACCGACGGTCGCGGCGCTGCCGCCGGAGCTGCCGCCGGGCACGTCGGCCGTATCCCAAGGATTGTGCGTCGGATGAAACGCCGAATTCTCGCACGACGAGCCCATGGCGAACTCGTCCATGTTCGTCTTGCCCACGACAATCGCGCCCGCCGCCTCGAGTCTGTCGACCACGGTGGCCGAGTACGGCGGGATGAAATTCTCGAGGATCTTCGAGCCGGCGGTCGTCTTCACGCCCTGCGTGCAGAACAGATCCTTCACGGCGACGGGCACGCCCGCCAAGCGGCCTGGGTCTTCACCGCGCGCGATGCGCGCGTCGATCTCACGCGCACGAGCGAGCGCTCGCTCTGGCGTCAACGTCAGATAGGCGCGAAGCTTCGGTTCGGTCGCCGCGATCGCGTCCAGCGCGGCCTGCGTGACCTCCGACGCGCTTGCCGTGCGTGCCATGACGGCGTCGTGGATCTCGTGTCCGGTCTTCATCATCTATTCGAGGATGCGCGGCATCTTGAAGTATGGCCCCTCGGTCGCCGGCGCATTCTTCAAGGCGGCGTCGTGATCAAGAGACGGGCGCACGGCGTCATCGCGCAGCACGTTGCGCAGCGGGATGACCTGCGCGGTGGCGGGCACGTGCTCGACGTCGAGCTCTTGCAGCTCGCGGATGAAGTCGAACAGCCGGCCGAACTGCGCCGAGAAGCGCGCCGCCTCATCGGGCGTCAGCGCGAGTCGCGCGAGCTTGGCGACGTGAGCGATATCGATCGGGGTGTCAGGCATCGGTGCTATCCTTCTCGTTCGAATGAATTCGACCGCTCCATCTACGCTCGGCGGAAGGTGACGAACACCTCGACGTGGCCGGTCTGCGGGAACATGTCGTACGGCGTCACCCGCTCGATCTTGTAGGCGCGGCCGCACAGTATCTTCGCATCGCGCGCCAACGTCGCGGGGTTGCACGATATATAAATGATGCGCGGGACGCCGTTATCGGCCAAAGCCTCAAGCACTTGCGGTTCGCAACCCTTGCGCGGCGGATCCAGGATCACCGCCTCCGCGCCGGCGAGCAGCGTGCGCCCGCGCTCGCCGCTGACCGCGTCGGCCGCGCTCGCGTTCTCAAACGCGACGTTGACCACGCTATTGGCGGCGGCGTTCGCGGCGCATTCGTCGGCGGCCGGTTTGAACCATTCGACGCCCGTGCCGGCGATGCCGCGCAGTCCGAGGATCACGCCGAACGTGCCGACGCCGCAGTACAGGTCGACAACGCGCGTCACGCCGGCCAGCTCTTCGATGAGACGCTGGGCTATCAGCTCCAGCACCGCGGTGTTGATCTGGAAGAACGACGCCACTCCGAAGCGCAGCTTCGCGCCCGCGACCGTCTCCTGCAGTATGGGCGATCCCCATAGCGTCGCGGAGCGCTCGCCGAACAGCGCGTTCTCGTTTTCCAGTTCCCAGCTGATGACCACGCCGGTCGTTTCGGGGATCCGCCGGCGAATCTCGTCGACATATGCACCGGCGGCTTTGTTCGGTTTTGGCCCATTGAAGGAGATCACCAGGTCGTCTCCCGTCGCGCTAGCGCGCGCGACGATGTGGCGGGCCAGTGAGAACGGCTGCGGCGCTTCCACGGCAAGGGTGATCAGCGCTTTCACCGCGGCGTCCAAGCGCGGCAACAGCACCGGACAGGCCTCGATCGGAACGACGCGATGGCTGCGCGCCTCGAAAAACCCCAAGCGCATCTCGCCGCCGGCGAAACGCGTGACGAGTCCCACCTTATTGCGGTAGCGGGTGCCGAGCGACTCGGGTGAGGCGACGGTCCCATCCACCGCGATGTCATCCAAGCCGCCCAGCCGGCGCAGCGCATCGCCCACGAGGCGCTGCTTCCATTCGAGCTGCGCGTCGTACGCGAGGTGCAGCACCTGACATCCGCCGCAGCGTGGGAACACCGGGCAGATCGAGTCCACGCGTTGGGGCGAGGCCTGCTCGATGGCAGTGACGTGCGCGCTCGCATAATTGCGCTTGACCGCGTCGACTGCCACTCTGACCGTCTCTCCTGGCAAGCCCCCGGTCGCGAACACGACCAAGCCGTCCACGCGGCCGACGCCTTGGCCATTCTCCAGGAGATCGTCGAGGGTGATCGGGTCGCGCGTCAGTCGAGCGGCCGCGCTATCCGCGGCGGCTCTCATCGAGGGTCTTGCGCAGCTGATCGGCTTCGTCGATCAGCGCTTGGATACGGTCGCGCGTCGGATCGGCAGGGGTGGGCACGATGAGCGTGCGCATGAAGATGAACGCCCCAAGCGCCGAGGCGATGAAGACGGTCGTCCACACCAGGGGATAGAGCACCTTGCGACTCACGAGGCGGTTCCTTTGGGCATATCGCTCATTGGTTTAGACGCGGCTGCACGCGACTTCCTCTTCCACCCGTGTTCGGACGCGATATGCGGCGAGCAGGCACGCGGCGCGAGGGGTCGTCACGAACACCACGCGCCGGCGATCGATGTCGGCCACGTAGAGCATGCCGCCGCCGTGCAGCGCGCGCCATGCGACCAGGCGCAGCGGCGATGCCGTGCGACGGCCGAACCATTGCACGAGCGCGCGCATGGCGCGCGCGCAGCGATCAGGGAGCGTCAAGCGGCGCGCGGATCTCGCTGCGAGCTCCGGCCATCCATGCAGGGACCAACAGCTGCAGCGTCGCCGGGCGCTCTCCGATGCGCACCGGCGCGACGATGGCGAAGTGCGGACTGCGAGCGGGCAGAGCTCCCTCGTCCAAGCGCACAAAGCGCGCCGGCGTGCCGGCGATGGCTGGGAGCTTTTCCGCGAAACCGCGCAGCGCAGCGCGCAGCACCGCTTCGACCGCGTCGACCGCGACGGCTCCGGGTTCGTGACCGTCGACGGGGTCCACACCCGTTACGCTCGCAACCACGCTGGCGACCGTCTCGCGATCGGCGCTGAGCACCAGCGACCCTTGCCCTCCTGCGATCAGCGCCAGCTTGAGGTCGCCTCGCTGCAGCGCCGGCGCATCGACCCGTTCGACTTGGACGGACTCGAGCACCGTCGAACAGTGCGTCATCTCGCCCAGGCGGCCGCGCGCGGCTTCGACGGCGGCACTGAATGCGGCGTGTGCTTGCGCGGGTGCGCGCGCCCCTATCAGGCGCTCGCGCGTCTGCGACGGTGCGCTTGTCTGCGCTGCGGCGCCCGTGCGCACCGGCGCATCCGGCGCCGGCTCAGGAGCCGCGTGGACGACTTCGCGCGGCGCTGCCGGCTGAGGGAGGGGCGCAGGCGCGATCTTCCGGCCTGCCGAGTCCGGTTGCGCGCCGGCGCGAGGCGCGGGCGCGGGCGCGCGCAGTTCGCGCACGGCCACGCCGGCCGACCACGCGCCGCTTTCCGTGCCTAGCTCGATCACGCCGAACCCGATGGGAGTCGAGTGCCGGCGCGCGACGTCGATGAAGCGGGCTTCGTGCAAGGGCCCAAGCGAGGCGGCACGAGCGATGGCTTGCATCACATCGAGCACGAGCGGCTCGAGCTGACGTCCGATGCGGATCCGCTTCGCGTGGCGCGTGTTCGTGCCATCGCCGCCGATGCCGATATCCGCTAACACCGCGGCGAACGAACCATCGAGATCCACATGCAGCGCGATCGCATCGCCGGCTTCGAAGCGCATGGCGTTTTGCGGCGGCGCGCCGTCCGTGCTCAGGCTGCAGATGACGCCGCGACCGAGATATTCGCGCAAGACCGTCGCGATCGCATCCGCGAGTGAGCCGGCTTCGATGGCGGCGCCGACTCCGTTCTTGACGCGCGTGACCTCTGCGTCCGGCGCAGGTGGCGCAACAGGATCAGGCGCCGCGATGGGATCGGAGGGTGCAACGACCGGCGCGCTCGCGGGAACCTCGCCACCCTGCAAGGCGACGACAAGCCGCAAGACCTCGCCCTGGCTCAGTCGAGACACGCGTGCGCGCGCTCCCGTCGCGCGATGCGCCGTTCAAGACCACGCCGCAGCGCCTCCCAGCGGCACCGCTCTTCATGGGCTGCAGCGAGCTCCGTTTCCATCATGGCCGCTTGCGCGTCGTCATACTCCGTCTCGTCTTGCCAGCCGGCATCAAAACTCGTCAGTGCAGCGCACTCGAAATGGCCCAGCGAGCCGCCCGCAAGTGCCGTCCGAAGAACCCGCTTAGCGAAGGCTGAGCGATCGCACGCCCGCGACCGGAACCACTGGATGAGCGCCCGGCACCGCAGCGCGTCGCCTTTGGCGAGCGACGCTGCGCGCGCGACAGCGGCCAATGCGCCGGCCGCGCTCACGCCCGCAGCGGCAGCGCGCCGAGCGGCGCGCTCTCGCGCACGATGATCTGCGTCCGCTCTGGGCCGACCGACACGTACGAGATGGGAACGCCGATCTCGTCCGCCAGCGCGTCGAGATAGGTGCGCGCGGCGGTGGGCAGCGCGTCGTAGCTTCGTGCGCTCGTCGTCGGCTGCGTCCAACCGGGGAAGCGACGCAGGATTACTTTGGGCTGGGCGGCCATGGCGAACGGAACGGATCCAGTGGGCACGTCTTCGTATGCCGTGCACACGCAGACCTCGTCAAGGCCGTCGAGCACGTCGAGCTTGGTGATCGCCAGATGCGTCAAGCCGTTCACGGCGGCGACATAGCGCAACGCGACGGCGTCGATCCAACCGCAGCGGCGCGCACGTCCGGTGACGGTGCCGAATTCGGCGCCGCGCTCGCGCAAGCGCTCGCCGACCGCATCCTGCAGCTCGGTGGGGAACGGCCCAGCACCGACGCGCGTCGCGTATGCCTTGGCGACCCCGATCACGTGCTCGACGTCGGTCGGCCCGAAGCCCAAACCCGCTCCCGCGCCGCCGGCGACCGTGACCGACGACGTGACATACGGATAGGTGCCGAACGTGACATCGAGCATCGCGCCTTGCGCACCTTCGGCGATGACGCGTTTGCCGGCGCGCAGCGCCCCGTGGAGAATGCCGACGGTGTCGCGCACGTGTGGGAGCACGATCGGCGCGTGCCGCTCAAGCTCCGCGATGATCGCATCGGCGTCCACCTCGATCCCGTCGCGCGCCAGCGCACTCGCGCGGCGCGTGATGATCTCACGACAGCGCGGCAGATCCCGCAGATCGCCCGCGCGGATGCCGCGCCGGGCGACTCGGTCGATATACGCGGGGCCGATGCCGTTGCCTGTCGTGCCCAGCGCAGCGGCGCCGAGCGCGCGCTCTGAGGCGCGGTCCTGTTCGATATGATAGGGCAAGATGAGATGCGCCAGATCCGACAGCCAGACGCGCGAGACGTCGACGCCGGCAGATTCGAGAGCGCGCAGTTCCTGGATGAATTGCGCGGGCGACACGACCGTGCCGGGACCGATGATGCAATGGACCGCTCCGGCCAGCACGCCGCTGGGCACGATGCGCAGTTTGTACGTCGTCTCGCCGACGCGCACAGTGTGACCGGCATTGGCACCGCCTCCAAAACGCCCAACGACTTGGGCGCCTGCGGCGAGGAAATCGACGATGCGCCCTTTGCCTTCATCCCCCCATTGAGCACCGATGACAAGGGTTATTGCCACGCGCGCCTCCTTTATAAGGCTCGTTCGGCGCGGAGAAGAGGATTCCCGGAGCGGCGCTACGGTCGAATGAATTCGACCGCTACAGGGTTGGAGTCGGCAGCGGCGTGAAGCCCATGACGCGGTCGAGCACCAGCTCCGAGTACAGCGAGCAAGGCCAGCCGAAGTTGGAACGCGTGAACTGCGAGGGGTTGTTCGGGTCGAACGATTCGTGCAGCAGGTGATCGCCGGTATCTGAGGCCTGCAGCTCCGCGAGCACGTTTGAGACTTCCTCTGGATCCGCGGCGGTCAGACCTTGCATCACCAGCGCGAGCGGCCAGACGTACCCGTGCTGCGTATGAGGACTGCCCACGCCGCGCGCATACTTGCCGGTGAAGTAGTACGGATCGTCGCTGGACAGCACGAAGCGGCGCGTGTTCTGGTAGATGCCGTTGCTAGCCGGCTCGAATCCCATGTACGGGATCGACAGCAGACTGGGGACGTTGGCGTCGTCCATGAGCACGCTGTGGCCCAAGCCATCAACCTCGTAGGCGTAGATGTAGCCGAATTTCGGCGTGTAGACGATTCCATAGCGATTGATGCCGTCGACGATGCCGGCGCGCAGCGCCTCGACCTCGTCGCGCTTGAGATTGTCGTGCCAGACGTCGGCCTCGATCTCTTTGAGCTCGCCCAAACCGACGGCGGCGAACATCTCTTCAGGGATGTTGTAGCCATACGTCGCGGGATCGTCACTCGGCCTGAACGCCGTCCATACCATGCCGGTGACCGCTGTCGGCGCGCCCTTGCCGTCGTTGATGAGCTCGCGATGGCGGTAGGTCGAGAAGGTGTGGTCGCGCTCGAGCTGCATCAGACCGAGCGCGCGCTCGTACGCCGCTTTGACCTCGGGCGTGAACACCGATGAATCGTGGGTCTGCTTCCAATACATCCAGGCGAGCTGGATCGGGTACAGCAGCGAGTCCAGCTCGTACTTCTCCTCGGCGACCTTGTAATCGCGATTGAACGCGTTGGCATACGGGTCGGCGAGCATGTTCTTCGCTTCGCGCGCGATGACGCCGCGAAGCATGGAGCGCACTTCCGGATCGGCGACGAAGAACAGGTACGGGCGCACCTGTGCGCTCGCGTCGCGCAGCCACATGGCGCCGATGTCGCCGGTGATCACGTAGGTCGTCTGATCGGTCTCAAAGGAGACGTCGTAGCGCACGGTCGAGAGCAGGCATTGGGTGTAGATCTGCCCGGTGTCGGTCGAGCCGCCGTGGAACTCGGCGGCCGCGGCGGAGATCGCGGGAAGCTCCGTGGCACGCGCCGACGCGCTTGCCGAGGTGAGCAAAAAAAGTACCCCGGCGAATGCCGAGGTCCAGTACAGGCGGATGTGGGCCGGTTCCATGGAGTCTGCGGGCGCTCCTAACTCGGCATAGGTGCTCACTCCTACGACATCGGCACGCTTCGCAGGGCGCAGTAGGCAAACCCTTGCGCGTACGCCGGATTCTCAGAAAGTTGTGACCATATTCTCATGTCGCTCGCGTGCCGCGACACGGAAGGCTGACGCACACGCGTGCACCGCGCCGGCGGCCTCGTCCAAAGGTCACAGCCCCGCCATGCGCCTCGACGAGCAGTCGAGCGATCGAGAGACCTAAGCCGGCACGTCCGTCGGCGCCGGGCGCGAACGGGGTGCCGACGGCGCCTGCCGCGCGCCGCGAAAAGCCCGGTCCCTCGTCGGCGACCGCCACGACCGCCGTGTCGCCGCGCCGCGCGATGCGAACGCTTACGCGCGCGCCCTTGGGCGAGTGGCGCGCCGCGTTGTCGAGCAGATTGATGAAGACTTGCATCAGCCGTTCGCGGTCGACCGCGGCGCGCGCATCGCCGCGGATCTCCAAGCGCGGCCTGCTGCCTCTCGCGCCGGCAGCCGACGCCGCCCATGCCGTGCGGACCAGCGCCTGCAGATCGAGCTGTCGGCGCCGTAAGACGAGCTTGCCGGCGGTCCAAGCGCCGGTGTCGATGAGGCTCTCGACAAGACGGTGCAACCGTCGTGCTTCGCGCGCCACTATGCCGCCGTAATGAGCGCGTGCGTGGGGGGTGAGGTCCGCCTCGTCGCGCAGCCGTTCCGCGTAGCCCAGAATGGACATCAGCGGTGTGCGAAGCTCGTGCGTGACCGCCGCGAGGACGAGCGCGCGTTGCGCCTCCACCCGCGCGACCACCGCGGCGCCCCGGATCGCCTGCCGCACGTCTTCTAATGGCTGCGCGACCGCGACCGGATCCAACACCGTCCATCCGGCGATGACCCCGATCTCGCCCGCACTCTGTCCTAACTCGGCCCCGGCCAGCTCGAGCAGCTGCGCCCGCACCGCCGCTCGCAGCCTGCCGGCGATCAGACCGAGCTGCGCATCGGCGACGCCATCTCGAGCAGGCGCAGCGACCGCGCGGCCGACCAGAAGCGCGACGAAGCAATGCGCCCCCGGTCCGGCCGCGATAGCATCGCTGCGGCGAAGCGCCGTGCCGACCGCAGCGCGCAACGCGGCGGCAACCGCCCGTTTGTACGTGGCCAAGACCCGGCGGCGGCGGCTCCTTGGAACGCGCTCGATGCCGGTCAGCTCGAGGTAGAGCAGCGGCGCCGAGCGGCGCGCGGCGGACAGGGCCAACAACGGCGCCACCAGCGCGCGCAGCTCCGGGATGCGTGACTGGAGAGCGCGGCGCTCAGGCCGGCGCGGCAGTGCGGCTCGGGGCGGCAAACTTATAACCGACGCCGTGAACCGTGTGGAGATAGCTCGCATGTGCGACGCCTTCGCCCAACGCGCGGCGCAGGCGGCGAACGTGCACGTCCACCGTGCGCGGATCGCCATCGTAATCAAAACCCCACAGCGTTTCGATTATCTGATCGCGGGTGAAGACGCGGCCTTGGTTGCGCACGAACAACGCTAGCAAGTCGAACTCGCGCGGCTTGAGCTTGACGGCGCGGCCCTCCACGGTCACCTCGCGGGTGTCCTCATCGAGCGTGAGGGGGCCCGCGCTGTGGCGGCGGCCGGGCGCCGGCGGCGCTTGGCCTGATCGGCGCATGATGGCGCGCACGCGCGCGATGAACTCGCGCGCCGAGAAGGGCTTGACCAGGTAATCATCCGCGCCCAGCTCGAGCCCGACGATGCGCTCGACTTCGGCGCTG
>DATFYX010000079.1 GCA_035314825.1 Candidatus Eremiobacteraceae bacterium | reverse complement strand
GGTCGAATTTATTCGACCGCAGGCGCCCTCCATTGCAATCCAAACACGAACATGCCAGGCGTTCGCCGCAAAATAATCGTGATGACGATGTAGATGAGCAAGGATATGACGACAGCGAGGCCCGTGGTGAAGAAGTCGCTCAGGGCAAGAGGCGTTGGATGGGAGCCGAAATGGTGGGCGAGCCACGGGGCATGCACCGCAAACCAAGAGACCAAACCTGGCACGTCTGAAGCGTCGATCGTGACAGCCACACGCTTGCTCGCCCTGAGATAGTTCGCGAGCAAGATGATCAAGAAGCCGTCGATGAAAAGGGCAGCCGGAAACAAAAAACCTCGTGGCTGCTTGTAAACCGCAGTTTCCCCACTGGACGCGAACGCATCGAATCGTCCGCGCCAATAGTCGAACAAGGGGCTTCCAGCGAACACCCGCAGCGCATGAACGCGATGCGTCGCATACGGTTCGCGACCGATCAACTCGCCGACGCGCAGCGAAGGATCGGTCTCGATCTCGTCACGTTGCTCGATGAACGGCGTCGGATCGATGGCGCCTGCGATATCGCGGAACTGCGTCGTCAAGATCGCCCGCATGGCGGTGTCATACTTGCCGCAGCACAACAGACCCACGCGGTCGGCCGTGTACTCGGTGCGTCGCAGCCATGGACCCATGACGAAACCGAGGATCGGATTATCGGCGCCGTTGGGGGACAAGAGCGACGTCAGGCGCGTGTGCCGGGCGTAGATGTGTCCGAGCTCCCGCCCGACCAAGAACTTCAACTCGTCATCTGCGAGCTGCTGCAGCCACACGGTGGAGACGATCAGCGCATACGGCTCGCGCAGCCCGACCGCCGCCAGCGGCACGCGCAGATCCTCGCGCACGAAGATCAACGGCATCGAAACACCGAGCATCTTACAGCACGATTCGACCACCCCGAACACGCGCGGCAGTTGTTTCTGGTGGACGCGCACGCTGGTGCCCAACAAGCGGCCCCGGGCCATCGCGGTGTACGCGAATGCGCCGATCACCAATATCCCGATCGCCGAAGCAGCAAGCTCTTCGTGCAGAGCGTAGGTGATGAGCCCGATCGTGAGCGGCGCGAACACGACACACATGACGAGCATGAACGTCTCGCGCGGCCAGCGCACCGATTTGGCTCCCCGGAACAAACCCAACACTGGGGGCTGTGCAGTCACAGTAGCATCCGGCACAACCGGGCGTTCAACCCGCCACGACGGACGCCCCCGTCGGAGCGGGATGTCGCCCGCGCCCAGCCAAGTCCCGCCTCCACAGGTTCTCAGCACCATATCGGGAGGCCGGGTAAGTATGGGCAAGTTCACGGCCTGGATCTATGCGCCAGGCGACAAAGCCAAAGAAGTGAAGATCAGCGACTCGAAAGAGTTCGACACGCGCGATGAGGCGGTCAAGTGGGCCGAGTCCACCGGCGCCCATCTGTGGGGGGTGACAGAAGAAGACGACGACGCGCCGCAACCCCCGGCCGCAACGCCGCCCCCAGCCGCCACCTAAGGATCCACTGAGGGGAGAAGCACATGCCGAATTCGGTTTGTCGGATCGTAACCGAAGCTAGCATGCTAGACGAAGAAGAGAGCGGATGTCCCGACCATCGGAGGCGCGACATCCTGATAACCGGAAGCCATCACTCAACCAAACATCTGTGATATCTGATGGAAGGAACCACATGACCAGACTTTTCGCAGCGGTCCTTTCGCTTGGCGCATTAGCGGCCATCCTACAGACCGCGACCGTGCCCGCAAGCGCCGCATCAAACCCGATCACGGTCACGCAATGCTTCGTCATCCAGCCCAAGCCGCTGAGCAAGCTCGCCGGCGGCACGCAGATCGCATACGTCAACAATTCACGCAAGACGGTGACAAGCGTCACCTTCGTCGTCGGCTACCGCAACGCCGAGAACCATTTCTTGCGCAGAGTGACCGACGTAGGCCAGTTCACACCTGGGACGCCGATCGACCACCGTTTCGACCTCTACAACGACATCACGTACGCCGGCAAACAGACATCGAGCTGCTACGCATCATCGGTCAAATTCATCGACGGCTCGAGCTGGAACGCCTGATAGACCGCCCGGACGATACGTAGAAAAATCGCAGAACGCCCGCCCAACAGCGGGCGTTCGCAAACGTATGGAATATATCGGAATAGCGGACACCGGCATCCGTGCATCGCGGATCGGCCTTGGCACCTGGGCGATCGGCGGCGCGCTGTGGGGAGGCCCGGACGACGACGCCTCGATCGCGACGATCCACCGCGCGCTCGAGCTCGGCGTCACGCTGATCGACAGCGCGCCCGGCTACGGCGAAGGCCACTCCGAAGAAGTCATCGGCCGCGCGCTTGTCGGCCGCCGCGACAAAGCCGTCATCGCCACCAAATTCGGATTGCAATGGGACCAGACCCACGCGGTCGTCCGCAATTCGACGCCGCAGCGGATCCAACAAGAGCTTGAGGATTCACTGCGTCGACTCCAGACGGATCACGTCGACATCTATCAGATCCATTGGCCGGATTCGAAGACGCCGATGGAACAGACGGCCGGCACCATGGAAAAACTCTACAAAGCCGGCAAGATCCGTGCGATCGGGGTGAGCAACTTCTCGATCGAACAGATGGACAGTTTTCGCAAGACCGCACCGCTGCACACGATGCAGCCGCCGCTCAACCTCTTCGAACGCGGAGCGCAGAAAGAGCTGCTCCCGTACGCGCAGGCGCACGGCATCACCGCGCTCACGTATAGCGCGCTGTGCCGCGGCCTCCTCAGCGGTCGCATGACCGAACAGACGACGTTCAAGGGCGACGACCTTCGCGGCAGCTTCGATCCCAAGTTCAAACCGCCGCGCTTCGCGGAGTATCTACGAGCCGTCAAACGGCTCGACGACCTCGCACGCGAACGTTACGGCAAGCACGTGCTGGAACTAGCGGTACGTTGGGTGCTCGACCAACCGGGCGTGGGCGTCGCGCTGTGGGGCTCTCGCCGGCCGCAGGAGCTCGACCCGCTGCCGTCGATCCTCGATTTCCACCTCGACGAAAAGGCGTTGCGCGACATCGACCGCATCCTCGCCGAAGAGATCAAGGATCCGATCGGCCCCGACTTCATGGGTCCGCCGGAACGTCCCTAACGTTTCCCGGGTCGAACCTTCTCGAACCCCCTAGGCAACGGCTCTTCGAAAAGAGTGCAAGCAGGCATCGCCAACCCCGCCAGGCTCGCGTGGCTGACGACCTCGTCGCTACCGATGACTCTCTGACCGTCGGCGTCGCGAATGGTCACCGTCTTATCGCGCGTGTTGACGGTGAAGACCACGTTAGTGCCGCAAGCGAAATAGACGCGGATCTTGTCCTCGAGGTCTTTCTTCCGGTCCCCCGGCGAAAGGATTTCGACGACGGCGTCGGGCGCGATGCGCGGGATATCCGCGGCGTCCGGACTCTCGTAGGACAAACGCGCGTAGGATAGATAGGCCACATCCGGTACCAGCGGCCGTCGGATTTCTCCCGGCGGCTGGAGCCGGAACTCCCATTCCGTTCCAAACCTTCCGCAACCGTTTTCGCGCGCCCAAGCGCCGATCGCGGCCGCAAACACTGCCTGCGCCAACGCATGCTTACGCTGCGGGCTCACCTTTTGGAGCACCCGGCCGTTGACCCACTCGAGCGCCGGCTTGGTCTCCGGCAATATGATCTCGTGCATGACTTCTGACTCACGCACAGTATATCACGCGTCCTACGGACTCAGACAATAACCTTGACCGACTCGACTTCGCCCGGAAGGGGCACGGGCAGATTCTGATCCCTCAAATCGATGCCAGGAGGGTTCATGCGAATATTGGCGATAATCCATCCGCATGAGAGCCACCGTCAAGGTCGTGCGGAATTCCGTCCGTTTGATTTTCGTCGCCCTGTTGATCCTCGGGATCCTACTGTGGACTAATGTCGCCCCCAAGCTGCTCGACGCCCACGTGACGCTCGGCATCCTCCTCGTGCTCGGCCTATGGATCACGTGTACCATCGCGGCCGCGGCGCGCGTGTCGCTCGGCCTCGTCGCCGCCGGCGCGATCTGGGGCATTATCGTGGTCGCCCTCGGGATGACCCAAATCAGCCTGCTGCGTGATTCCATGCACTGGATCGTCCAGGTCACCCATCTGCTGGTCGGCATCGCGGCGCTCGCGCTCAACGAACGGCTGGCAGGCCAGACGCTGGAGCAGCTGCCCGCCGCCAGCTAGGCACCACATCGGCGCGGGCTCGTCCGCCTGGCCGGGTGTCCAACAGAACGCACGCATCTCGTTTCACTCGTCGTAAGGCGCAGGCCGCGCCCAACACGTATGAAACACCCCGACGTGACAGATCCGCGCTATTTCCTCATGTGCAAGCCGACGCATTTCGGCGTCTCGTACGTCATCAACCCCTGGATGAAGGGGAATATCGCCAAGACCTCGCTCGACCGAGCCACCAGCCAGTGGCGCGATCTGCTGCGCGCGCTGACCAAGCATGCCCGCATCGAGCTGGTCGAGCCCGAGCCGGGCCTGCCCGACATGGTCTTCACCGCAAACGCCGGCTTCGTCTACGATGATGTCGCCATCGTCAGCCGTTTCCGCCACCCCGAACGGCAAGGCGAGGAGCCGCACTTCGAGCGCTGGTTCCGCTCGCGACGTTACCAGGTCTTCACTATGCCGTCGAACATGCCGTTCGAGGGCGCCGGCGACGCGCTTATCGACCGCGCACACGCCAGGATATGGGCCGCGTGGGGCCACCGCTCCGCGCGCAGCTCGCACGCACTCATATCCATGCGCCTCGGCGTCGAAGTCGTCTCACTGCGTCTGGTCGATCCGCGTTTCTACCATCTTGACACGTGTTTTTGCCCGCTCGAAGGCGGGCCGATCATGTACTTCCCGGCGGCGTTTGACGCGCGCTCGAATCGCATCATCGAACGCCTCGTGCCGCGCCATGCGCGCATCGCTATAGAAGAAGAAGACGCGCTGCATTTCGCCTGCAACGCCGTCAACATCGGCACGACGATCGTCATGAACAAAGCGAGCCGAGCGCTGCGCGCCAACCTCGCTGCGCTGGGTTACAAACTCATCGAGACCGAACTGACCGAGTTCCTCAAAGCCGGCGGCGCAGCGAAATGCTTGACGCTGCGCCTCAACGAGCCGCGCAAGGGCGCCGCCGCGGTCGCGACTCGCATCGCCTAGGAACTCGGATAATACACGATCTCCACCCAGATGGGCCACATGTTCGCCCAGCACGGTATCGCTGATTTCACCTTTACAAAGCCGAGGCCGAACGTCGTCGAGCCGCCGGGCGGGAACCACCCGGTGATGTCGGCGGTGGCGTCGTGCATGATTTCGCCCTCAAAGACTGACGAGCTGAACTCAAACGAGCGTTGCGACGACGGATCCTCCGCGATGAACCCCGGGGTGCCCGACGAATTGGGAGCGAGCATCACTTGGGGATTCAGCGACGGACCGCTGGCGAACCAGCCCGCGTTTATCGTCTTTGCGACACCGGTGATCCCGCATGAGCCATCGAAGGCGACGTGCAGGGTCGCCTTTTGGACACTGCCGTGGGCGTTGAATGTGAAACCGGCGTAGCCGCGGATGATCCGGGTCGTATAGCATTGATCGTGCGGCTCGGAGGGTGAACCTAGTAGCGTGACCCCTTCGTCGATCTGAGGAGTCTCGATCTGTGTGATTGACGTCGGAGCGCACGGCGTCAGATCGTGCGAATATCTAGTCTGCAGTACGGTCGGTTGCAGCTGTAGCGTCACTTCGCCCATGGCCAGGTTCGACGCGCCGCACCACTTGTTGCTCGCGGGGGACTCCACCGATCCTTTGAATGCCGTGACGACGAAACAATCGGTCTTGTTATACGGCGAAATACCGCGGATCGTGATGGTCGGATCCGGCTGCGTGTCGACCGGCTGGCCCATGCCCAAAGACGCGATGCGACGAGGGTCGCCTGTATACGTGGTGACCCGATAGATGTGGTAGCCATCGATTTGCTGCAAGCAGCCAGTCTGCGTGCACGCCATCCAATCCCACACGAGCGGCAGTGTCACGGCGCTCGCGATGATGCCGGGGCAGACGAGCGCCGCGCCTAGGCCCGGGATATGCGCGGCGCACACCTGCGGGCTGTTGGTGTAGACAAGATTCTTCGGTGCCGGGATAGGCCCGGCTGCCAGCTGCGCGATCGGATTGGCCTGCAGCGTCGGATTCTTCGTCGGGGTTGGCATCGCGTGGGCAACGCCGGCCGGTTGCACCAATGACACGGCCGCGCTCCCGCTGCAGAATCCGCTGGGGACAACCACCGCGATGCTCGTCTTCGCACCGCCAACCGTCGCGTTGAACACGTGTCGGCCGCTCATGCCGGACGGCGGATTGAGCGCCGCGAGAGCCACGTCTATCTGCGCGCTCGCTTTCGGCTGCAACGCGGGCAACGCCGCGCCGCCGGCCCAGGATGCAATCGCCGCATCTTGCACCCACACCGCGTGGACGTCGCTGTTCGCAGGACTGGAGATCGAGCCTACGTTGCTCACCGACAAATGAAATGTGATGGCGGTGTGGCCGGCCGTGCAGCTGCTGCTCAGGGTATATGCGGGTTGCACGGCGGCGCTGATGGCGAGTTGGACTTGACTGAGGACGGGCTGTGCGTTCGTGGTGGTCGTCGGCATCGCAAGCACGTTCGTTCCGGCGAACAAGATCAACCCGCAGATGACGATGAAGGTCGAAAGCCGATGCATCAGCGCTCTCCTCATAGTCGCAAGGGTCTCGAAAGCTCGATCGTCACAGCGACCATTCGTATGCGTTCCAGAAATCGTACGCCGCCCCTGGCCGGAAACCGCGCAGGTCTACGTTCATCGCGTCGATCGTCGGCCGCCACACGATCCCGTGGAAGGGCAGCGCATCGTGGATGCGTTGCTGCACCAAGACGTAATACCGCCGCCGCACGGCTTGATCGGGGCTACGCAGCGCCGCCGCTTCCCACGCCCCGACATCCCGATCCACGAAAAACGAGCGGTTCTGCCCGCGCGGCGGCAGCTGATCCGGGCTCAGGTTGATGCTGTTGTCGGGATCCGCATCGAGATCCATCGTCACCAGTGCAAGATCGTAGTTGCCGCGCGTCATGATGCCGTTGCTCGCCCACGTCGCGAAGACGATGCTCGCCGGATAGTTGTGGATGTTGACGTCGATGCCCACGGCACGCAGATCCTGCTGCACCGCCTCTTCCGCCTTGAGCCGCACCGAAGCACCCACGACCGTGATCATCTCCAGGCTCAAGTCGCGGCCGTTCTTGCGCAGCACACCGGATGCCCCCGGCGTCCAACCCGCGCTGCGCAGCAAACTCTTGGCGCGCGCCGGATCGAACGGATACGGCAGCGCTGCGGAGTTGTACGCCCACGAGTCCGGACGGACATCCGCCATCGCCGGCGTCCCCAAACCCAGATACACCCGTTTCACCAGACTCTGCCAGTCGATCGCATACGCGACGGCCTGGCGCACCCGCACGTCCGACAGCGGCGCCCGCCCGCAATTGAACTTTATGTGCTCGAGCGAATACGTCGGTTCCACCGACAAGCGCACGCCGTCAGCCCCCTGCAGCTGCGCATACTGCGATTCCGGCAGATTATAATAGAAGTCGATGTCGTGTGACTGCATCGAGTTGAGCAGCGAATTCTCACTGGGGATGATCGAGATGACGATGCGCTTGAGCTTGGGCGCGCCGCGGAAATACGTCGGATTGGCCGCCAAGCGCAACTCGATCCCCGGTTGCCACGATTCCACCACGAACGGCCCGCTGCCGATCGGCTTCAGATTGTAAGAAACGCGGTTGAGATCGCTGTAACGACGCAGCAAATGGCTCGGCAAGATCCCGCCGCCTGGCGTATAGCCGCTGCGGAAAAACGCGCCCACGAACGGAGAGAACGGAGCCTTCAGGCGCACCACGACGGTATACGGATCCGGCGTCGTCAACGATGCGACGCGATCCGCCGGCTCCCGGTTGGGCGTGTTGTTGAGCGGATTCTCCGCCTGCTGCCAGGTGTAGGCGACGTCGGCCGACGTCAAAGGAGCACCGTCCGAAAACGTGATCCCATGCCGCAGGTGATACGTGATGGTCAGCCCGTCTTTGCTCACCCCGCCGTTCGCCAGCGTCGGCACGACAAGGGCCGCGTCGGGCACCAAC
>DATFYX010000078.1 GCA_035314825.1 Candidatus Eremiobacteraceae bacterium | reverse complement strand
GCGCACGAGACAATAAGAATCGCGAGTAACACCAAGGAACCCATGGTGATACCAAATCGCATCGCGATCAGGCGCGGAACCATCGGCCGGAACTTCGGGAGCATACGACTGTCGCCTCTCTCAAACATTCATCGTCCGTAGCGCCCGAAAGGATGAATCGGGCCTGTGATAGCGGCCACTCCCCTAGCCGGGCATGCGGAACATCGCGAACGTGCGCACGAGCCACCAGCCGACGAAGACGAGATAGAGCGCGAAGAGCACGCCAAACCAGTGCTGGTTGATCGATTGGCTCGCGGACAGGTTTGCATGCATGACCAGGTTCATGACCACGATGACCAGTCCCAAGCTGCCCACGCCGAACCACGCGAAATGCTGCGCGAAGTCGTGCAGCGTTTGCGCCCGGCGCTGCGGGGCGAGCCAATATTGTTTGTTCGGCAGATTGATGAACTCAACCGGTACGTGGCCTAGCACGCTTGGGATCCCTAACGCGACGACGCCCGGCAGAACGACCGCCAGGATCCAGCTCGCGAAGAATGCCGCCTTCGTCTGGTGCGCGTTCGGCTCGCCGCCGATGTCGAAATGCGAAGCCGCCGTCGCGCCGATCAACGGGTAATAACAGGCAAGCTCGATCAACGCGGCCGCGATGAGCACGATGACGACCACTTGCGCGGTTCTCATCCGCCGCTTGATTTGCCAGAACGGCGGCCGGCGCCTAGATGCGTCGCTCGCAGGCGCGCCGAATGATCGTCGGCATGAGCACGCCGGCGCGATTTCTCCGGCAGTCACCACTCGCGGCCGTCGCGACGCTCATGCTGCTGTCCGCATTTCTGCCCGAAGTGTGCTCGGGGAACACGTTGGCCAGCGCTTTCCTGACGCCGAAAGTCTTCATCTTCCTCGTGATCGTGGGGTACGGCATACCCGTGCTGCTCGTCCGCGAGCTTGCGATTGGGAAAGGACTCGGGACCGCCGGCATCTTGATCGCCGGTTTCGCTTACGGCTCATATAACGAAGGCTTGTGGGCCAAGACGATGATCGCGACCGGCGACGTTCCGATCCCGGCGTTCAATCACTACGGCGAGCTGCTGGGCATCGCGGTTCCGTGGGCGATGCTCATCAGCATGTGGCACGCGCTTGCGTCGGTGCTGTTCCCGATCGTCTTCACCCATGCGCTGTTCCCCGATCAGCGAAACAAACCGTGGCTCGATGTGCGCCTTGCGCTCGGTCTCGCGGGCGCTGCGCTCGCGCTGGGCTCGTTCGCATTCCTTCAACCGTTCAAACAACCGGGAACGCCGGTGCAGCTCGCGATTTTCCTTACCGTCATCGTCGGCGGTGCATCGGTAGCGACGCGCTTCAAGCGACCCGAGCGCCCGGAAACACGACCCGCGGGAGCATGGCCGGTTCTGCTTGGGCTAAGCGTCCTGGCGCCGTTTGCCGGACAGATCTTGCTCGCTGTCGCGAAAGTGCCGGTCGGCCTGTTCGTCGCGGCGCTGATCGGCGCGGTCGGCGCGTACGCTGCCATCGTGACCGCGCTGCGCTGGCAAGACCCGCCCAATCTCACGCTTTTCGGGCTGGGATTTTACATCGAGACGCTCTTCGTCTCCGCGGGCCTGCGCGTCGCCGCCGGCAAGGCGCCCATCGAATCGGCCGTGGTCGCCGCCGTGCTCGGCGCCGCGTTCATCTGGGCCGCCTTTCGGATCAACGCACGGCCCAAACCTGGTGCATCCGAAGCGCCGCTGGCTGCGTATCGATGAACATGATGCAGCGGGTCTATCGGCATCCGATCGTCGTGCGTATCACGCACTGGGTCGTGGCGCTCGCGATCCTCATCCTCACGATGAGCGGTCTGCAGATCTTCATGGCGCACCCGGCGCTGTACGCGTCCGACGCGTCCAAGTTCGACGCGCCTGTGTTTTCCATTTATAGCGAAATGGACAACGCCGGCAACCCGGTCGGCAAGCTGCAGATCGGATCCAAGGTGATCACGACGACCGGCCTCTTGGGCTGGACGTCGGACGGCATGGGCGGGGAGGCGTCGCGCGCGTTCCCGGCGTGGGCGACGATCCCGGCCTATCGCGCGCTCGCCGACGGCCGGCGCTGGCACATCTTCTTCGCCTGGGTGCTCGGCCTGTGCGCCATCTTGTACGCGGTCTGGGCGTTCAAGCTCGTGCCGACCAAGACGGAGATACGCGAACTGCCCGAAGCGCTCAAAGAACACGCGCTGCCCTGGAAAGTCAAAGCGACCGCACACTACAATCCGTTGCAGAAGATCGCGTACTTCGGCGTCGTCTTCATGCTCGTGCCGCTCGCGATCGTCTCAGGTTTGGCGCTATCGCCGTCCTTCGATGCCTGGGCGCCCTGGGTGCCAGCGCTGTTGGGCGGGCGCCAGTTCGCGCGCCTGTGGCATTTCGTCGCGATGTGGGGCATCATCGGCTTCTTCATCGGACATTTCATGATGGTCGCGCTCACCGGTTTTTGGAACAATCTGCGCGCGATGATCACCGGCTGGTTCGCTGTGGAGGAATCGCCATGAGGCTGCGACGCGCCCGCTTTCTCGCTTTGCTGGCAGGCTCGGCGCTGACCGGCTGCGCGCGCACCGCCACCGCGCTCAACGACAATCCCGGTTTTCACCGTTTCCTGGAAGCGCCCGAGCGGCTCAACCTCGCGATTCTTGGCGCGGGCCAGCCGCTGGCGCGCGAGTACGCCGACAAGTACATCTCTCCCGACTTCCGGCACAACGGCTTCGACCCGCCGTCCGATCCGACGTATCTCGCGTGGAGCCGCAACAACTGGCACGGCTACCGCCTGTTCGTGACCGGGCTGGTCGACGACCCGACGTCGTTTTCCGTCGACGACCTGCGCTCGAAGTTCCCCGCGGTCACCCAGACCACGCGCCACGATTGCGTCGAGGGGTGGAGCGTCATCGGCAAGTGGCGCGGCGCGCGCGTGCGCGAGATCCTCGCCGCGGCAGGTCCGCAGTCAGGCGCCAAGTATGTCGTGTTCCATTGCATGGACGACGACGGCACGGGTACCAAGTACTATGAGTCGCTTGACATGCACCAAGCCGCGCATCCGCAAGCGTTGCTCGCATACGATCTCAACGACCAGCCGGTGCCGCTCAAGAACGGCGCACCGCTCCGGCTCAAAGTGCCCACCCAGTTAGGCTATAAGAGCGCGAAGCACGTCAACAAGATCGAGCTGGTGGCGGCGCTAGGCGGCCAGTTCGGCAACGGCGGTTACTGGGAAGATCAGGGCTACGAGTGGTTCGCCGGCATCTAGGAAGCGCGGGCGAGCCCCTACGTCTTCTCCGCTAGTAGTTGGTGGATCGTCGCGTTGACGAGCGCGTCTTGCGAATCGCCGACGACGGTCTTGCGCAGCACGCCATGCCGATCGAAGATCATCTGCGTCGGCCAAGCGTTCACGCCGTATGCGTTCCAGACAGCAAACTCGTTATCGATGGCGACCGGCCAGACGACGCCTTGCTCGCCGAGCGATGCTTCGAGCGCCGAACGGCTGTGCTCCAACGAGGTCTCGGGGCTGTGAACGCTCAGGATCACCAATTGCTCGCGCGGCACGTCCCTATAAAGCGCGCGCAGGTTGGGCTCGACGTTCTTGCAGTTGTAGCATTCGAACGTATAAAAATCCACCAAGACGACTTTACCCTGCACGTCGGCTGCCGTCGGCCGGCCGTTGAGCCAGTCGGGCGCCGCCAGCACGCGCTCCAGGCCCGCGTTGGTGGCCGCGCTGGCCGCACACGCGCCGAACGCGAGCAATGCGCACAACAGTGCCAGTATCTTCAAGGCCGTCTCCCCCCGTTGCACCCTGCTTGTTAGCTTACTACGCGGCCGGCGCGAAAACGGATGTTTAGGAGAACCTCCTCGGGCTGAAGAAGCGCGGGCGCACGATGCCTATGGGCTTTCAGACGGGCGCCACCTATGTGGGCGGCGGCCGCGTCCTTCTGAGGACGCGCAACGGTTTCAAGATGTACGTGGACGCCCACGACATCTCGATCGCCCCTCATCTCATCCTCGACGGCGTGTGGGAAGAGTGGACGGAGGTGGCGCTGCGCCAGCTGGTGGCGCCCGGCATGACGGTCTTCGAAGCCGGCGCGAACGTGGGGTATTTCACGCTGCTGATGGCTCGTGCGGCCGGACCGAGCGGCAGCGTCCATTCGTTCGAGTGCGATCCGCAGCTCGCCATGCTGGCGCGCGACAACATCGAGATCAACGGACTGCACCGCAGCGCGCACATCGTCGAGAAAGCCGCCGGCGAGCGAGCCGGTTCCGTGACCTTCTATCGCACCGACCGGCATCGCGGCGGCGGATCGATCGTGCAGGGCCTCGAGCAGATTCCTCACAACGCGACCGACCAGCGCACCGCGCTCGAGGTCGAGATGGTCACGTTTGATGATTTCGCGGACGAGCTCGGTCGCACGCCGGACTTCATCAAGCTCGACGCGGAAGGTGCCGAGCCGGCCATCCTGCGCGGTGCGACGCAACTGCTGGACGGCGCGCGACCCCTGACCATCGTCATGGAGTTCTTCCCGCGCTTCGTGCGCGATGCCGGCGATGATCCGGCCGCGCTGTTGCGCATGCTGGCGGACAAGGGCTTCGAGCTGCGCGTCATCGACGAGCGCAAGCGACGCATCGTCCCTGCAAACGCTGCGGCGCTCTTGCAACGCGAGAGCGCCGAGCTGGTCTTACGCCGGAACTAGCGCTTCGCTACTGGCGCGCCATCGCGATGCGCATGCGGTCCTCTGCGCTGATGAAGCGATCGGCGTCTGCCTTGCCGACGTCGATCTGGACGCCCAGCACCTTGCCGTTGAACTCGCTGTCAGCGATGCTGTATTCACTGCTCACGGGTGTGCCGGTGTCGACGCTGACGTCGCACGTCTCGTCCGCTGAGAACATCATCGGAACGGTCATCTCCACGCGCCCGCTACCGGCCTTCTTGCCGTCGACGAAGAGCGTCACGTTCCCGCCTTTGCCAAGGCCGCCGCCGTCGTACGCGAACTCCATTCGGACCTGGTGATTGCCCTCCGGCAGTTGTTGTTCACTGCGCACGATGAACGATTTCCAACCGAAGCAGTTGTAGCAGTACGTGAGCTTGCCGTCCTTCGCGTAGAGGACCCATCCTCCGAAGCGTCCTCCTTGGTGGACGATCACGCCTTCGGCGCCGTCCTTGGGCACGACCACCTGGGCGGTCACCGAGTGCGACTTGTTCTTGATGTTGACGATCGAGTTCTCGGTGAGGCGGCCCATCGCACCGAAGAGCACTTGCGAATCGCCCTTGATGAGCGTCGGCCGCCCGGCAAGATCTGAGTTGAAGCGCTCGACCCGGCGGTCATCCAGCGGCAACACGTTGTATTTCGTCGCTTCGATGAGGAACAGGCGTTGCAGGTCGCGCAGCTTTTCCGGATTCTCTTTGGCGACGTTGCGTGATTGCGTCCAATCGTCGGGCGCGTAAAGCTCCCACACGTCGTCGTCGTACGGCGGAAGCGGAGCCACGACCCACGGCGTGCTGTGCCGCGTGACAGCCGTCCAGCCCTTGTGATAGATGCCGCGATTGACGAACATCTCGAAGTATTGGGTCTCGTGCGGTTCCGCCGCCTTAGCGTCATCGAACGAGTACTTCATCGAGAAGCCGTGCAGCGGCATCTGCTGGATGCCGTTGACGGCCGCCGGATGCGGCAGCTGCGCGATGTCAAGGACGGTCGCCGCCACGTCGATGACGTGATGGAACTGCGTGCGGATCTCGCCCTTGGAGCGGATGCCCTTGGGCCAGTGGACGATTGTGCCATTACGCGTGCCGCCCCAGTGCGAGGCGACCTGCTTGGTCCATTGATACGGCGTGTCCATCGCGTGCGCCCAACCCACCGCATAGTGGTTGTACGCCTTTGGTCCGCCGAACTCGTCGATGCGCTCCATCAGGAATTCGGGCGTCTCGACGCCGGTCACTCCATTGAGCATGAACAGCTCGTTGAAGGTGCCGTTGATCGTGCCCTCGGCCGACGCGCCGTTGTCTCCGACGATGTAATAGATCAGAGTGTTGTCGAGCTGCTGCAGTCTCTCGAGCGACTCGACGAGCCGGCCGACGTGATAGTCGGTGTGCTCAAGAAAGCCCGCGTAGACTTCCATCTCGCGTGCAAGGATCGGTTTGAGTTTGGGATCCATGTCGTCCCACGCCGGGATGTCGGCCGGCCGCTTGGTCAACTCGGCGTCTTTGGGGATGACACCCAGTTCCTTTTGACGCGCGAAGATCTGCTCGCGCACCTTATCCCACCCTTGATCGAACTTGCCCTTATACTTATCCGCCCATTCTTTGGGCACGTGATGCGGCGCGTGCGTCGCGCCGGGTGCGAAGTACACGAAGAACGGCTTGTCGGGCATGAGGACGCGCTGCTGGCCGATCCAGTCGATCGCCCGGTCCGTCAAGTCCACCGTGAGGTGATAGCCTGGGTCGGGCGGAATCTCGACCGGCACCGTGTCCTTGTAGAGCGCCGGCGCCCATTGATTTGCTTCGCCGCCGATAAAGCCGTAGAAATGCTCGAAGCCGCTGCCGGTGGGCCACTGGTTGAACGGCCCCATCGGGCTGGTCTCCCACACCGGTACTTCGTGGCACTTACCGAACTGCGCGGTCGAATAACCGTTGAGCTTGAGCGTCTCCGCCAGCGCCGCGGCCGCCTTCGGGCGCACAGAACTGTAGCCTGGTGCCGACGTCGCGAGCTCGGTGATGCTGCCCATGCCGACGGCGTGATGGTTGCGCCCGGTGAGCAGCGCCTGACGCGTCGGCGAGCACAAGGCCGTGGAATGGAAACGGTTGTACTTTAGGCCGTTCTTCGCGAGCTTCTCCGCCGTCGGCGTGTTGATGACGCCGCCGAAGGCGCTCGACGATGCGAACCCGGCATCATCGATGAGGATGATGAGCACGTTCGGTGCGCCCTTCGGCGGCCGCAGCGGCTCGATCGGCGGGAATTTGGTGTCCGGGTCCTTGGCATCGTAGGTGGTGATACCGACGTATTGCGGATCCGGAATGGGCAAAATCTCTCGCTGCAGGTCGTCGCTAGACATTCAGAACCTCCAAAGGCGGGCCATTGCTTAGGCAACGCAGGTTCTGAGCGTCGAGTGGGCTTCCCGCTACGAATCGAGCGGGTCTTCAGACTACAGTCGGATGAAAGGCGCCATGCGATCGAACTTCGATGGCCCGATGCCGGGGACGTTTTGCAGGTCGTCAACGGTTTGGAACGGTCCGTTCTGCTGGCGATAATCCACGATGCGCTGCGCCAGGCTCGGACCGACGCCGGGCAATTGGACTAATTCCTCCGGTGTGGCCGTGTTCACGTCAAGCGTCTGCCCGACGGCGAGCTTGTGCGCGCTGGAGCGCGAGCTTCTTCCGTGGGAGCGCCTGTGATGATACGACGATGACGCCGGCGGATCGTTCGACATGAACGCGTCGCTGGCCAGCGTCTGCCCCTTGTGCGGCACGGTCACTTTCATCGCGTCGCCGAGCGGTTGGGCAAGATTAATCTGCTCTACGTCGGCGTCCGGAAGCGGGCCGCCGGCCTGCTTGATCGCATCGATCACACGCGCGCCAGGCGCGAAGGTATACACGCCCGGATTCTTGACCGCGCCGCATACGTAGACGGCCATATCGGCAGGTGAAGGTGAGGAGCCCGGGCTCAAAGAGCCCGGGCTCACATTGCCGTTGAGGGCGGGAGGAACGGTGGCGTCGGCTTGGACCGCGTGTTGCGATCCGGCAGGTCGCGGCAACAAGAGACCGGCCGCCAGAGCCACCGCCGCACAACCCGCGATCAGCCAGCGTTTATCGAATGAAGATGCCATGCCGGCCTCATCCCGCGCGCACACAGGCGCGTCAAGGGCTTGCCCGGCTCGCCATGGTACAATACCGCTGATAATGCCAGCTGCAGAAATTCCGCCGTACGAGCCGCAGGCGATCGAGCCGAAGTGGCAACGCATTTGGGAAGAGCGCGGTCAGAACGAGATCCGCGAAGATCCCTCGCGCCCGAAATTCTACTTGCTCGAGATGCTGCCGTATCCCAGCGGCGACTTGCACGTCGGTCACGCGCGCAACTACACGCTGGGCGACGTGGTCGGCCGCTTCCGGCGCATGCGCGGCTTCAACGTCATGCACCCGATGGGCTGGGATGCGTTCGGACTGCCGGCCGAAGCCGCGGCGATCCAGCGCGGCATCCACCCGGCCGATTGGACCGAGACCAACATCGCCAACTTCCGCCGCCAGTTCCGAAAACTCGGCGTCGCGTACGACTGGACGCGCGAGATCGACACGTCGTCGCCCGAATACTATCGCTGGACGCAATGGCTGTTCTTGCTGATGTATCGCAAGGGACTCGCCTATAAGAAGGAAGCGCCGGTCAACTGGTGCCCCAAGGACGAGACCATTTTGGCCAACGAGCAGGCCGAGGGCGGCGTGTGTTGGCGCTGCGGCACACCGGTGCAGCAGCGCCTGGTCAACCAATGGTTCTTCAGGACGACCTCGTACGCGGATCGGCTGCTCGAGGGCCTCGACCGCCTGCCCGACTGGCCCGAGCGCATCAAGACGATGCAGCGCAACTGGATCGGGCGCAGTGAAGGCGTCACGTTCTCGTTCGAGCTGCCGGGCTCGAACGCATCGGTGAGCACGTTCACCACGCGGCTGGACACCGTCTTCGGCGTCACCTTCATCGCCATCGCGATCGACCATCCGCTTGTCGAGCAGCTCATCGCCGGGCGGCCGGAAGAGCCGCGCGTGCGCGAGTTTATCGCCGGGGTCGCCGATAAGAGCGAACTCGAACGCACGCAGCTGATGGAGAAGCTCGGTGTGTTCACCGGCGCGCATGCCAAGCATCCGCTCACGGGCGAGCGCGTGCCGATCTGGGTCACGAACTACGTCGTCTCGAGCTATGGCACCGGCGCGGTCATGGGCGTGCCCGGGCACGACGAGCGAGATTTCGAATTCGCGCGCAAGTACGGACTCGACATCAAGACCGTGGTGGTGCCGCAGGCCGATCCGAAGTTCCTCGCGCGCGAGAAACCGAACATCGAGGATGGAGTGCTGGTGCGCTCCGGCGCGTTCGACGGATTGACGAGCGAACAAGCGCGCCGGGCGATCGCCGAAGAGCTGATCGAGCGCGGCATCGGCGAGCAGACCGTCAACTACAAGCTGCGCGATTGGCTCGTCTCGCGCCAGCGCTATTGGGGCGCGCCGATCCCGTTCGTCAATTGCCCCGAACACGGACTGGTGCCGGTGCCCGAAGACCAACTACCGGTGCTGCTGCCGTATGACGCGCCTTTCACCGGCGTGCAGGGCAGCCCGCTCGCGCATGTGCCGTCGTTCGTCAACACGACGTGTCCGATCTGCGGCGGTCCGGCCACGCGCGAGACCGACACCATGGACACGTTCATGGACTCGTCGTGGTATTTTCTACGCTATCTGAGCCCGCACGACGGCGACGCGCCATGGAGCAAGACGACCGCGGACCATTGGGCGCCGGTGGACCATTACATCGGCGGCGCCGAGCATGCGGTCATGCATCTGATGTACGCGCGCTTCTTCTATAAGGTGCTCAACGACGAGGGCATGGTGCCCAAGGACGAGCCGTTCACGCGGCTCTTCAATCAGGGCTTGATCCTCGGCGCGAACAACGAGCGCATGAGCAAGTCGCGCGGCAACGTCGTCGGCATCGACGAGACCGCCGACCGCTATGGCATTGACGCGTTGCGCCTGTTCGAGATGTTCGCGGGCCCGCCGGACACTGATTTTCCGTGGTCCACCACGGGGATCGCCGGGGCCACGCGTACCTTGAGCCGCGTCTGGCGGCTCGTGCTGACGCACATCGACGCGTTGCGCGATTCGCCCAAGGGCAACGCCCCGAACGGCGGCGCCGATATCGAGCTGCGCTACAGCATCCACTCGAAGATCAAACAGGTGACGAACGAGATCGGTGACCGCATGCACGTGAACACCTGCGTCGCGGCGATCATGACGCTGCTTAACGACCTTGAGGCGTTTGCAGCTGCGCATCCAGATGCATCCACCTCGCCGACGTTCGCGGAAGGTCTGCGCGGGCTGCTGCTCTTGCTTGCGCCGTTCGCGCCGCACATCACCGAGGAGCTGTGGGAACGCGCGGGTCAGCCGAAAAGCATCCATCTGGAGCCGTGGCCGGCGTACGAGGAAGCGGCGCTGGTGCGCACGCTGATCCCGTTCGTGATCCAGGTGAACGGCAAGCATCGCGGCACAGTCGAAGCGGCACCAGGATCGGCCGAGGAGGCCGTGTTCGAACTGGCGCGCGTCGTTCCGACAGTGAGCGCACAGCTCGACGGCAAGACGGTGCGCAAGAAGATCTTCGTGCCCGACAAGCTGCTGAACATCGTGGTGGGCTAGCGATGCCACGGGGCGTGATCGCTGCCCTCATCGCGCTGACCCTCGTTCCGGCTCTGTCACAGGCAGACCAAGTCGGAGTCGCGTTTGACAGGATTGAGTGGCGCGGCCCCGGTGCGACGCCGTTGCCCCCAGGATCATTTCAAGCGCATCGAATGGCGCTCATGGTTCAGGTCAAGCCGACGGATGTGTACCCGATGCCTGCATACGACGTCGAAGGCAACCTATCGCCGGGTGCGATTAACGAGCCGGTCTTCACGAGTTTGTACAGATTTTCGTATCTCGGCGACTGGACGCGTGTCGATGACCCGATCGCGATGACGGCCGCGATCCACCGCGCGGATCTTCATGAAATCATCTTTCTCAATCTCACAAGACGGACATACAGTATCGTCAAAGCGGCTCCAGCGACTAGTCCTTCACCGACAGTCTCCGCCACAGCGCAAGCGCCCAACTATAAGCTTCAGGAGTCGCATCAGGAGCTGGATCCATTGGTCCTCGACGAGCGTCAGACGATGGGACATCGTGTCGAGTTCACCTACACGACGCTCGCGCCGACCCGTTCGTGCCCGCAGGGATCGGTGACATTCATTCTCACGCAATATTCCGCGCTCGACATAGACACGCCCGTAGGGATGTGGTGGCCCTCTACTTTTGATCCGTCCGACAGTTGCACGACGCTCATCTCGACCGAAACAGACGCACAGAGCATCTTCTCCAAACTGCCTTTGTATCGCAGCATCCTCGTGGAGGCGCCCGACGAATCATTCGTCCGAGCGTGGAAGCGGATGATCGGGTTTTCAGTGCTGCCGTTGTCTGTCGTACAGGAATTTGGCAACGTCAAGCTGTTAGACGCGGCGGATCGAGGTCTTTTCGAGATTCCCGCGGGCTTTGCGGAAGTCAAGTAGCTTCGATAGCTTCTAGTTCTTTCGGAAGTAGTCGACTGTGCGTTTGATGCCGTCTGGCAACTTTACGTCAGGCTGCCAGCCGAGCACCGACTTCGCCTTCTGGATCGCGAACACACAGGTCCTGATGTCGCCGGCGCGCTTGGGCGCGTGCTGGACCTCGACGTCGCGGCCCGCGGCCTGTGCGATCAGGCGGTGCAGCTCGTTGACGGAGGTACCGATGCCGTTGCCGATGTTCATCGCCTCGCCGTCGGCGCCGCTCAACGCCATCAGGTTCGCGCGGGCGACATCGCTGACGTAGACGTAGTCTTTTTGCTGTTCACCGTCCCAGTCGATGCGGATCGGTTTGCCGTCCAGGATGCGCGACGCGAAGATCGCGATGACTCCTGCCTCGCCGCTTGGATCCTGGCGCGGGCCGTAGACGTTGCCGTAGCGCAGTGCGGTGAACTTGGGTCCGCCGCTGCCGCCGTAGTAGCGCAGATAATGCTCGCCGACCATCTTGGTTATGCCGTACGGGGATTCTGGCCGCTGCGGATGCGACTCGTCGATCGGCAGCTGCACGGGCGTGCCGTAGATGGCAGAGGATGACGCGTAGATCACCTTGCGCACGCCGGTGCGCGCTGCTAGACCAAGCACGTTGATCAGCCCGCGGACGTTGACATCCGCGTCGTACGACGGATCCTGCGTTGAGAACGCGACGCTTGGCTGCGCCGCGTGATGGCTGACGATCTCGGGCTTGAACGATGTGAAGACATCCGCGAGCGCGGGGTCGCGGATGTCACGTTGGAAGAACTGAGCATCTGGGTTGATGTGCTCGCGTCTGCCGCCGCCGTGTTCCCACAGGCTGTCGACGACACCGACATCATGCCCGGCAGCGATCAAGGCGTCGACGATATGCGAGCCTATAAAGCCCGCGCCGCCGGTGACGAGGACGCGCAAAGCGCGCGCCTAGAGCGTCAGATGACCGCTGACCAATAACAAGATCAGCACGAGCAGGACGATGATGAACGCTGTCACGTCAGATCACTCCCTTTCCGACGATGGACGTGCTTGCGACCGCCTACAGCTTTAAGTGGCCGGCCACTGCCAGCAGTATCAGGACGAGCAGGATGATGATCACGGCTGTACCCACGAGGAGCCTCCTCTCGAGACCGTTCGGTAGTCAGAACGGACGAGTCGGATTTACCCGTTCACCATCGAACATATGTTTCCCTCGCACTCGGGCGGGCGGCTCCTTGACCGCAGACCGGAATCGCGTGACTGAAGGTCTCGATGCCGGAGCAGCTCGATGATCTCGCGCGCGGCCACCTGTTGGCCATCGCCTTTGGGGCATACGCGGCGGGCATCGTAGCGTTCGCTTGGCATCAGCCGGCGGGATTCATCATCGCTGGCTTGGCAGTGCTGGCCGCGGCCCCGCCATTCTTCATCGGAGCCGGCAAGAGTCTAAGGTCTGCCGCGCTAGCTGCGCTTGTATGCTTCACCCTTGGCGTGGCCGCGGCTCGTCTTGCGGAGTCGGTTCGCGAACGTTCCAGCCTCGGCGCGTTCGACGGACGGCATGTCGTCGTGGGGGTCGAGTTCCTCGAGCGCGCGCGGCCGTCGGCCAATGGCTGGTCCGCCCGTGCGTCGATCCTCGACGGAGGCGAAACGCCTGCAGACGCGTCTTTGGCCGGCAGGGTCGCCATCCTCGAACTCCCCGCCGGTGTCACGACTCCGCTCGCGGGAGAGCAGGCACGCGTACGCGCTCGCATTGATCTGCCGGCAGGTCCCCGCAACGACGGCGAGCCCGCCGAACGCGATCAGCTCGCGGACCAAGGGGTCTCTCTTATCTTGACCGTGCACCGCTCCGGCGACGTGCGCATGGTCGGGCCGGGCGCGGGTTGGAATGCATGGTGGGCTCAGGCTCGCAGCCGCTTCGCGGGGGCGATCGAGTCTCGTCTGCCGGCGTTGCCCGCAACGGTGCTCGAGGGCGTGCTGTGGGGCGATCGGGGCAATCTGCCCGCCGCGTTGCGACAAGAATTCGCCGACACGGGCACGGTCCACGTGCTGACGACGGCCGGATTGCACCTCGGCATCATGGCTGCGTTGGTGGCGGGTTTGCTCGGCCAGACGCCGCTGCCCCGCACGGCGCGCGCCGGGCTCGTCGTCGCCGCCGCGTGGGCCTACGCCGCACTCGCCGGTTTGCACATCCCGACCTTGCGCGCCGCGACGATGCTGACGGCCGGCATCATCGCATTCGAGAGCGGCAGAGCGCGCACCGCGTCGGCGGTCTTGTCAGCGGCGGCTTTTGCGGTGACGCTGCCGCATCCGCTTGCGCTGCTTTCGCCTTCGTTCTCGATGTCGTTTGCGTGTGTCGCCGGCATCGCGCTCTTGAGCCCCACGCTGGCGACGCTCGGCATCCGCGAAGGGGCATGGGGTCCGCGCTGGCTGGCAGAGCTCGTCAGGACCGGATTATCGGTGCAGATCGCGCTTGCGCCTCTCCAAGCGCTGTATTTCAACGCGTTCACGCCCTACGCAGTGGCCGCCAATCTCGTCGTCGTGCCGATGGTAGGCATCGTGATGGCGACCGGCACGCTCTACGCCGCCGCCGCCCTCGCGATGCCTGCTCTTGCCTGGCCGCTCTCGAACCTGACCTGGTGGTGTCTGCTGTTCATCATCGGGGCGGTCGAGCGCTTCGCATCGCTGCCGGGAGCCCACATCGATCTCCCCCCACCGAGCCATGCATTCTTGGCGTGCTACTGGGTCGCCCTCGGCGCCTTTGCATGGGCGGTGCACGCGCAAATCAGACCGCGTCGGCTTGCGATGTGCGGCGCGGCAGTCGCGCTGTTGTTGGCGCTCATCTACTGCGCGCCCGGCATCGCAGCCGCATTCGACCGCAGGCTTCATCTCGACGCGATCGACGTCGGCCAAGCGGACTGTCTTCTAGTGCGCGCACCGGGCATGCATGCGATGCTCGTGGACGGCGGCGGCAAGCTCGAGCGCGCCGGCGGCGGCGTTATCGCGCAGCCGATCGGCGATCGGATCGCGACCCGGACCGTGCTGCCGTTCTTACTGCGCCACTGGGTGCTGCATCTGGACGCCGTGGTCTTGACACATCCGCACGGCGACCATGCAGGCGGGTTGCCGGTGATCCTCGCACGCGAGCACGTCGCATCGATCTGGGATTCCGCGCAGCTCTACGAAGGGCCGGCGTATCAGCGCGCACTCGATGTCGTGCGCCGGCGCGCGATCCCCTGGCACAGAGCGATCCGCGGCGAATCGTTCGATCTCGGTCCGCAGACCCATGTGCGAATCCTGGCGCCCGAGCTGCCGCTCATCACGGGCACGTCGTCGGACATCAATAACAATTCGGTGGTGCTGCGCGTCGAGTTCGGCCGCACGGCCATCTTGCTCACGGGCGATGCCCAGTCGGAAGCCGAAGCGCGCCTGTTGTCGCATGGACCAGCCGACTTACGCGCGGACATCCTCAAGGTCGGCCATCACGGCAGCGCATATTCGTCGACGCCGGCGTTTTTGGCCGCAGTGCACCCCACGATTGCAGTCATCTCATGCGGCAGACACAATGTGTTCGGTCACCCGAGCCGGCGGACGCTGGACGCGCTTCGCGCGGCCGGTGCGGCGCTCTACCGCACCGATACGGACGGCGGCATCTCCATCCAGACCGACGGAGCGGCGATAGAGACGCGGACGGCGGTTAGAGTTTCAAATGGCCGGTGACGGCGAGCAGGATGAGCACGAGCAGCACGATGATCACGACTGTATCCATATTGGCGACCTCCGGAGGTCGCTGAAAAATATACCCGGGACCCGGCCCCGCTAAACCAGCATGGATTCGGTGGTTTTCCAGAGGCGCAGGCGGAGCTGCTCGTCTTCGACCAGCGGGTTCGGGCGCGCCGGTGCGCACTCGACGAAGAAGCCACCGGTCACGCCGGCGAGCTGCGGCGACGACGCGCAATAGATCGGCGTCAGCGCGCCGCGTTCCGGCGTGATCCCAAACGGCTTCATGAACGTCCAACCGAATTGCACCAAGCCGCCGACCTCGCCGAAATCGGTGGCGACCAAGCCCGGATGCAATGCATTCACGGTAACGACTTGCGGATCGACGCGTCGGGCCAGCTCGACGGTGAACAACATGTTCGCGAGCTTGGACTGCCCATATGCGTTGGGCGGAAAGCTGTGGCGCTCGCCGTTGAGATCGCCGAAATCAAGCCGCGCGGAAAGATGTGCGTCAGAGTTGACGTTGACGATGCGCGCGGGAGCGTTCGACTTGAGGAGATCGAGCAGCGAGGTGCTCAGCAGAAACGGCGCGAGGTGATTGACGGCGAAGGTCAGCTCGAAGCCCTCGCCGGTCATCGTCCTTCGGCTCGTGATGAGGCCCGCATTGTTGACGAGCACGCGCAGATCGGGAGCGACGCGTGCCAACTCGCCCGCGAGCGCTCGCACCTGCTGCATGTCGGACAGATCCGCGATGACCAGCGCCGTCTTCGCGCCGGGCTCTTGACGTTCGATCCACGCTTGCGCCGATTCGCCGCGCTCGCGGTTGCGGCAGACCATGATCACGCGCGCGCCGAGCCGCGCCAGACCCAGCGCGGTGTGCAGTCCGATGCCAGCGTTCGAGCCGGTCACGGCCACGGTGGTACCGGTGAGCTCCATCGCCATGCGCGAGGCTTGGTCGTCGCCGCAAAGGGTCCTTGAATCTTTGCGCCGCTGAGAATAGCCGCAGAGGTCAAGCGCCGATATCCGGCCTAACTCTGGGGTTGACACATGTCTAGGCTGACGTATCGCGTGTGGTTCTGCGGGGTGGTGGCGATCATCGCCGCCGGCCTCGCCAATCCAGGCATCGAGTTCGCGTCCAACGCCGGCTGGTTCGGGCGCGGCGATTTCACCGATCGCAGCAATCTCGACGTGATCCCGACCATCGTCCTCGGGATCGCGCTTGCCGCGCTCGTCATCCTCGGGCGCATCTGGCAGCTCGCCGCCGCCGGCAACGCCAAGCGCCTTGCGGCGTGGCTGCGCCTGTCCGGCCACGTGCTACACCCGTGCACCATCGCGCGCTTCATCCCCGCGGTGTTCGGAATCCAGATGCTCGTCCTGTTCTCGATGGAGAGCATCGAGCAGATCGCCGTGCGCGGTCATCTCCTCGGCGGATCGCTCTGGCTGGGCGGCCCGTTGGCCGTAAGTCTTTTCCTCCACGCGCTGTTCTGCGTCGCGACCGCATATGTGCTCACGCGAGCGCTGCACGGATTCGCGCATAGGGCCGCACGCATCGCGTATCTGCTCCAAACGATCCTATCCGCGGCCGGCGTCGGCGCCAGGATGCTCCCGCGCATGCTCGGTGGATGGCTGCCCTCCTCGAGTCCGCTGCACAGCGGCATCGGCGAACGCGCGCCACCATCTCCCTCCTACTGACCAAGTCACCGGACCGATCTTGCTTTGCCGCCGCGGTGCGATCACCGGCCGCACGCGCGCCTGCGCTTTCGGATGGAGTACCGATCTTTCGTGCTTGCCCGCAGACCGCTGGGACGCCGGACGACGCTGATCATCATCGCCGCCGTCGTCATCGTGCTCATCGCGCTCATCACCACCGCCTTTTTGTGGCGATCGAGCAGGCATTGGGCCGGCGGCGTCGCCGCCAGACTGACCATGGGCGACAAGCCCATGAACGTCTTGTTGATCGCCAACAACGGACGCGATCTCAAAGCGAGTGATCCGCTCGGCCTGGGCTCGGCGGCCGGACAGGCGGACGTCATCCTGCTCGCGCGCGTCGATCCGCGCGCACACGCGATCTACGCCATCACCATCCCGCGCGATGCCCTCATCGCGCAGCCGCGCTGGCACAATTCAGTGCCGAAGATCAAGACGCTGTTCTTCATGGGCGATCAAGAGACGCCGCCGCGCGGACCGCAATATCTCACGCAGGCGGTCAGCGCGCTGACGGGGCTGCCGATCGACGGCTACATCGTCGCGAATTTCGCCGGTTTCAAGGAGGCTGTGGATTACGTCGGCGGCTTGACGGTGAACGTGAAGGAGCGCATCTACGATCCGCAATTCAGCCATGCGGATTTCAAACCTGGCGTGCAGCACATGAACGGCGCGCAAGCGTTGGCGTTTATCCGCGTGCGCCAAAACCAGGCCGGCAACTCGTATCGCATCAACGACTATCAACGCATGCAGGCCGAGGTCGAGGTGCTCGGCCTGCTTCGCAACAAGCTGCTCGATCCCGCGCACGCCTCGACGCTGCTGCCGGCATTCGTCTCACATATGAATCACGACGTCGCCACCAATCTGCCGCACGACCGACTGGTCCGCGTCGGGATCGCCATGGCCGGCGCGCCGGTCTTCCAAGTCCCCATCGGATCGGTCGCCGACTCGATGATCCTCGCGCGCGCCGACGTGCCCGGCATCAATCACGCGGGCATCATCGACGAAGCGGAATACGTCGTGCTCGATCCGGCGCAGGTGCAGGCGCGCCTGGCGGAATTCGGATCGCACTCGTCGAGCACCGGACTCCCGCCCTTTCCGGCTCCTGGGTCCGTGCGTATCGAGCTTCACGGCTCGAAGCATCTCGCGCTGCATCTCGAACATCTCGGGTTCGTGCGCCTGCGCATCGTGGGCGGCCCGACCGGTGAGCAGCGCGTCGTCTATCCGAGCCGGCAGCCGGTCGTCGGCTGGCAAGTCGCCAGGGCGACGGGCATCGGCAATATGTACGTCCAGCCCGGCAGCGGCGACGTCGTCACGGTGTACGAGTGATCGGGTGACCGCGGCGCGGACTACACGGGCGTCAGGAAGTTCTGCGTCTTGAACTTGTCGGCGAGGAAGCGCCCGTTCGCCACCAGCGCCTGCGTGTCGTTGCTCAGATAATTGGCGACGCTCTCTTTGAGCTTGGTGTCGAGCAGCGTGAGCTGCTCGACCAGCAGTGCGGTGGCCGTCTTGCCGTCCTGCACCGGATAGAGGCTGCGGAACGCGGGCGGCAGCTTCAAGTAGTTGTTGAGCGTTTCGGGCAGATACTCGAGCGCCGTCTGACGGATCATGAAGGTGTTCTGGTCGGTCGTGTCATCTTTTGACAACGTCGGCAAGATCGCGATGATCGATTGCGAGATGCTGTCCACGAGCGTCGCGACCTCGGCCGGCACGCGCCCCTTGATGGATTGCGCGAGCGCGTCGAGCGCGGCCTTGATCTGCTCGGAACTCATCTGCGCGCTGATGCTCGTCTCGAGCTCCTTGCTCGAAGGCGTCGCCAAATAGCCGATGCCGTATGAGCCGAGCACGATGGGCAGCCAGAACGCGTGGATGACGCCGCCGAAGAACAGGCCGAGCGCTCCCAGCGCCGCGAGCGAGCCGACGATGTTCTTGTTGCCGTACAAGAACAGCATGAACCGTTCCATGCCTATTGGTAGCCGCGTATTTCCTTGAACACCACGCTCAGCGGCGCGCTCGTGCCGTCGAACACGCGCCCGCCGGTCAGCGCGGCGAGCTCGTTCAACTGCTCGCTCGACCCCTCGCCGAACAGGATGGGGAACACCTTGATCGCTTGTTCGTCGGGCGGAAGCGATTCGTACTTGACCTTGAACGCGTCGAAGTCGTCGCCCGTGTTGTTCTCGCCGTCGGTCATCAGCACGATCGAGTAGTAGCGCTGTCCCTCCGTGCCGCGCGAGGCCTGTGCGAGCGCCTCGGCGCGCTCGATCGCGTCGAAGATCGCGGTCGAGCCGCCCGCGTGCATGCTGTCGGCGAACTGCTTGACGGCGTCGAGCGTCTTCGTGTCGTTATCGCTGCTCATCTCGAACGTCACCGGCGGTGCGACGTTCCCGTTGAACGTGATCAGCGTGATCTTCTCGCGGTTCTGGAAGCGCGCGAACTGTCCGGTCAGCGAAGGATCCTGGCCCGCCAACGTGTAGAGCGCGCGGCGCAGGCCGGCGATGCGCTCGCCTTGCATCGAACCGCTCACGTCGAGGACGAAGAACGAGTGCGCCGGCACGCGGTTGACGTTGAGGTAGCGCAACAGGATCGCGTTGACCGTCGCCAGGTTGTTGGGGAAGGGCAGCTCGACGATCAGCGACTTCGGGAACACGCTTGAAAGCGGCACGTCGGGGTTGACCGGGCGGCGGAACGTGTTGTCCATGATCGTCTTTTGGAACTGCGCGCTCTTGAGAAAGGCGATGACCTTGTCGTACGCCGGGCGCTTGTCCTCATTGAGAAGGACGAGCGGATAGTCGGCGGTGATGATGCCCTCTTTGGGATAGATGAGCGCGAGCGGCTCCTTGAGCTGTCCGCTGCGGTTGAGCGAGATCAGGTTCGCCTCGTAGTTCACTATGCCGTCAAGGTGGTCTTGATCGCGCGTGTACGCGTCGATGAGCCAGCCCGAGCTTCCCGACGTGAGCTTTTGGCCTTTGAAGAAATTGTTGAGCTTCGCCATATCGACGTCGCTGACTTTGAGCACGTCGGAGGTGCCCGAAAGCGCGGATGCGACGCCGATCACCGCCGAGAAGCCGCTGTTCGAACTGGCCGGGTTGGTCATCGCGTAGTTGAACTGGCCTGCGCCCGCCTTGTCGGCGACGTCCTTCCACGTGACGTTGGGATTGCCAAGCCAGCCCAACTCCTTGGCCTTGCTTTGCTTGACGCCGATGATGACCGGCGACAGCATGATCTTCTCTTGCGCCTTGATGCGATGCGCGGTATCGCTCATCACCAGGTACTTGGCCTGCGAGAACCAAGCCGCGTCGAATTTCTCCCCTTCGTTGATGCGGTCGATGCCGGCCATCGTGCCGCTGTACTGCAACGACAACGTCACGCCGGTCGCGTCCCTGATCTGGCCGAGGTACGGCTCGAGGTCCTTGAGCTCGGAGCCGGCGATCACGACCAAGGTGTTGGGCGAACCCGCATCGACCGGACCGGACGAGGTGGTGTTGCCGCCCGAGCTGCAGCCCGAGAACAGGATGCTCACGCCCGCGCTCAACGCGGCGATGAACGCCGCGGCCCGCGCGCCGAAGATCGATGGTTTCACGTCCGCCATACCTCTGCGCATCCGCCTATGAAGGGAGCAGTTTGACGACGCCGCTCGTGTCCGTCGAGGTGTCAAGCGTCGCCATCGACTCGGCCACCTGTCCAGCGCGCGTCTTGTCCAGGTACGTCTTGGCCTTGGCCACCTCGGTCGACAGCGAGTCGACCGTCTGCTGCATGCTGTCGAGCGCCTTGATCTTGTAATCGGAGATCATGTCGAGCGTCTGATAGATATTGTCGAACGCGCTCTGCAGCTGCGCGACGCTAACCGTCGCGCTCGACGCCTGCTCGTAGATCTGTCCGCTCTGCTGCTTCAACAGCTGCGAGGTGGACTCGATCATGTTGCCGGTCGTCGTGTTGAGCGCGGTGATCTGGTCGAGCACCAGTTTCTGGTTGCCTAGCGCCTGAGCGACGATGACCGCCGTGCGCAGCGCCGACACGGTGGTCGTGGTCGCGCGATCGACCCCCTTGATGAGCTCGACGTTGTTGCGTTTGACCAGGTCGAGCGCCATGTAGCCCTGCATGTTGACCGCCATCTGGGTGAGCAGGTCGGTCTCTTTTTGGCGGGTGTAGAAGAGCACTTCTTCCTTGAGCACCTTGGCGCGCTGCGGGTCGCTCGCTTCGATGCCGGCGATCTTGGCGGTCAGCGCGGCGTCGAGCTTCTTGGCGAGGTAGATGTACTGCTCGATCTTCTGCATGAGCGCCCACATCGTCGCCTTCTCTTGATCGATCGCGGCGTCGTCCTGCTGCAGCTGGTCCTTGCTGTGGTAGAGCGTGTTGATGATCGCGTTGAGGTGCGTCTGCGCCGATTGGTAGCTCTCGAAGTACGCCTCGATCTTGCTGCCGAACGGGATGATGCCAAGCAGCTTGCGCGGCGAGAACAGGTCGCCTTGCTTGGAGGGATCGAGATCCTCGACCGTATTGCGCAGGTCGACAAGCCCTTTGGAGATCTCCGAGCTCTGGGTGAACGCGCCATGGCTCATCGTGTTGACCGGCCGCTGCAACAGGCGGTTCGAGATCTGCGCCGAGGCGGCGACCTCGGCGTCGCCCATCGAGCTGATCGCGTCGACGCGGTTCTTGAAGTCCGGGCCGTTGATGTCGAGCGTGATGACCTGTTGGACGAAGTCGGCGACTTGCGAGTCGAGCTTCGTCGCCGCCTCGGGCGTCACGGGCACCATCTGCGCCGCCTGATCGGGCGGTACGGGCGTGATGGGAGCCGGGGCGACGAGCGCGGTCGCCGCGCTCGCGTCGGCCGGCGTCGCCGTGGTGGTCGGTGTGGTCGGATCCTGGTTCATGACATGCGTCCTCTCACGAGTTGAATTTCTGTTCGATGCCTTTGATCATGCTTTCAAGGATGTCGTAGCTCGGCGGGTCGATCACGTTGATGAGCGTGTCGGGCACGTGGATGTCGTTCTTCTTCCAGAAGGCGCGCGCGTCGTCGGCATTCGACGTGCGCAGCCCGTGTTCGACCGCCAGCCGCTGCAGCTCGGGGTCGTTGACGAGCAGGTCGCCGAGCTTCTCACCTTTGGCGTTGAACGGGATGAAGATGTGCTTGGTGAAGACCGTAGGCTGCGGGTACATCAGCACCATGTCGCCGTTGCGGTTGCCTTTATGCGTGGATTGGTACTCGATGAACTGCGCCTCGTAGATCATCACCAGCGGTGCCTTGCCCATGCCCATCGCCAAGTAGTCCTCGAACGGTCCCGCCGAACTGCCCTCTTGATAGCCCTGGCGCAAGAACAGGTTGGCGGCCTTGGGGAGCACCGCATCGACTTGGTTCTGGTTGTCGACGATCTCATCGTTGTTGAAGATGTAGCTGGCCAGCGCGAGATACATGGCTGCCGAGTTGGACTTGCGCACGTCGGTCGAGGAGATCAGGATCGACTTATTGATGGCGTAGTCCGGATTGTGCGGCAGTTCGCTCCACCGTTTGTCCGCGACGATCGCGTCGAGCAAGCGCTTCATGTCGACGATATAATAGTAGTTGTTGCGCTTGCTGACGATGCCGTTCGCGAGCAGCACGTCGGCGATGGGCTTCCACGACGCGATCGCCATCGGCGTGAAGAACGGGCTGACCGACTTCTTGATGCCGGTGGCCTGCATGATCTTGGTCGCGCCGGGCACGCCGGCCGGGAACGCGAAATCGTAGACCTTCGGATCGGCGCGCGACGCCATCTCGCGCGAGCCGACCGTTTCGACCTTGAGATCGATGCCGTTGCGCCGCAGCACGTCGAGCACGCGCGGGTCGGTGAGGTACCCTTCCTTCTCCGAACCGATGAGACCGGTCACCGTGACCACCGCACCGGCGGCGACCTGCGCGGCATGCTCTTGACGCTGTCGCGTGATCGACACATAGGTCGCGAACACGACGCCCACGATCAAAAGGATGAGCAAGAGCGGTCCTAAGACTCGCTGCGCGTTGGCCATGAACGTAGGCTTCCTTTGCGTCGTGCGGATGCACTGCCGGGGGTAAGGGGACCGTGCCGCTCTACTCGCTGGGCAGTAGGAGAGTTGCAGCCGTCACCGTCGGCGCCGCTTTGGACCGGGACATGCGGCGTCCCGGAGCTCCTCTTGCCCTGGTCCCGCGCTTAGAAGTGGTAACGCTGCTCGATCACGAGCACTGAACCGTTGAAATCCGGCGGCGGGCCGCCCGCTTGGGAAGGCAGCCCGGTGAAGTTCGCATACCGCAATTGGACGAGCAGCGCGGCATGCGATGACTGCGCGATCTGCGCGCCGATGAACTCGATGTCTTGGCGATAGTCGACGTTGGT